>JAHDSB010000128.1 GCA_018433015.1 Clostridia bacterium
AATCCCTTGTATTTTACTTAATTTCCTTTTTCACCATAATAACTAATTTTCCATTCTCTAAAATACTTTTCACTTGGTGAAATCAAGATAAAAACACCGTAATTTTGGATAAGATTTTTTTTGGTAATTAATTATAATTAATATTAAATGGCCTGGGATTTTATCTTGGATTAGTCAAGTCAGTTATAAGTAAGTAATACTAAATTTAGAAAAATATATTTAGGAGGGAATATCATGGCTACATTTGCTGATTTTCAGAAATTAGATATCAGAGTGGGAGAAATTATTAAAACAGAAGTATTTGAAAAAGCTAGAAAACCTGCCTATAAACTTTGGGTTGATTTTGGTGAAGAAATTGGTGTAAAGCAATCAAGTGCCCAAATTACAGAATGTTATCAACCCGAAGAACTTATGGGCAAGCAGGTTTTAGGAGTAGTAAACTTTCCTCCCAGGCAGATTGCTGATTTCATGTCTGAAGTATTAATTTTAGGTGTTTATGCTAAACAGGGCGTCGTATTGATTAAACCTGAACAAACAGTTAGAAAAGGGGACAAGTTGGGTTAAAAATTTTAGGGCTAATGCTTATGTTAGGTTAAGCTAACTTTATATTGAAAAATTTTTTCACTTAACATTTATTATTACAGGATATTCCGCTTATATATTTCATTGCTTTTGTTAGTCTCACCTAACAATATTGGTATAAAAAAACTCCTCTATTCAATTATCTTGTTTATCTATCTTCATTTTTAAGTTTGCACTAACTTTCTGTATCTGTCAATAGGAAAATTATAATTGTTAAATAGATACCCATCATTAGAGCTAAACAATATTCTGTTGATGGGTATTTTGCTTTACTAACGATTAAACTTGTTCAGAACCTTTACAATATGGTCTAGTAGTTTTCTTCTTGGGCTTTGTTTTGCTTTGCCAAGAAAGAACTATACAAGCAGTAATAATTAATGTGCCTCCTAAAATCGTTAATATATCAGGTACTTCCGTCCAGAAGAGAAATCCCCACATAGCATTGAAAACAATGCCAATATAACGACTAAAAGATACTACAGCAGCATTTTCATGAATATAGGCTTTTGTTAAAAAGACCTGCCCCAACAAAGAAACCGTTCCAATACATATAAGGTAAAAAAGCTCAAGGGGCGTTGGTACCACAAAGTTATTCCACATAAGAGGAATAACTACTAGGGTTGCCGTTGCTAAGAAATAGAAAACTATTTCATAGGCATGATGTTCTTTGCTTAAATAACGTATAGTAATGGATGCTCCTGCGGCAAATAAGGCACTGAGCACTCCTACTAGCGCATAGATGGAATAAGTAGAATAATTAAATGGTTTGATGGTTAGAATCACGCCTAAAAGAACAAAAGGAAGCAAAATAATAGTTTTGGAAGATATTCTCTCCTTTAATAATATTACTGAGAGTATGATAACAAAGAACGGAGATAAATGCACTAGTATGCTTGCATCTACTAATGAAATCTTAGATATAGTGTAAAAATAAGCAAGCAAATAAAAGGCTCCTAGAATACCTCGTAAGATTAGCATAGGTTTTCCTTCTTTTGAAAGCGTTACATTACTGCGCTTCATGAGAAAACATATCAGAATAGTGCCAATAACGCTTCTGAAAAATACAACTTCTGTTGAAGGAATCGCTAAGCTAACAGCCTTTACAAGTGCATTCATAATGCTAAATACAAAGGAAGATAATACAGCAAGAATTACACCATTTTTCATATTTATCAACAAGCAACACTCGGTCGAATAGGGGTTACTGTAGTATATCCTTCACTACTAACACTAACATCTACTTCCACCTGATATACTTTCTGTAATAAAGCGGGATTAAGAACATCCTTAGGCAAACCTTCCTTTGCTAATCCACCCTTATTCAATAACAAAATATAGTCACTGTATCTTGCAGCTAAGGCTAGATCATGCAAAACAACTAGGGTTATGGCCCCCGTTTGTTTTGTATATTGTTGAGCTATATCCAACACTTGTAATTGATGGCGCAAATCTAAGGCACTAGTAGGTTCATCCAACAGTAAGACCCGAGGTTTAGCGACTAAAGCTTGTGCCATTGTGACTAATTGCCGCTGTCCCCCGCTAAGTCTGGAAAAACTATTATAGCTGAGGGATAATAAACCTAGTTCACTTAGAATTTGAGTTACAGCATCAATATGATGCTGCTCCACCTTCCATTTTAGATTTTTCACTCGTCCTAATAAAACCATTTCAAACACTGATAAATCCGTGGTGGCCGTTGTCATTTGCGGCACATAAGCAATATTATCCCACGATAATATTTTGCCATCACTATCCTTTAAAATCACATGTCCGTGAGACTTAATCAATTGAGCAATTCCCTTAATAAATGTCGTTTTGCCCACTCCATTAGGGCCTATTATTGATGCTAAGTTACCTCCCTCCAAAACAGCCGATATATTGCTTAGTATCATTTTTCGTTGGTAACTAACACCAAATTCAGATATTTTCATAGTAATCATTGCTTTTAAGTCCTCCTCACAATTAAATAAAGTAAGAACGGTACTCCCACCAAAGACGTTACAATACCTATGGGTAATACAACTCCAGGTATAACAATTTTGGCGATAACAGAAGCCGTAACCATCAATAGCACTCCGAATAAAGCCGATAAGGGGGTCAAAAACCGTTGATCTTCGCCAACAAGCATGCGGGCACAATGAGGAGCAACTAAACCAATAAAACCAATAGTCCCAACAAAGGCAACGGCTCCTGCAGTGAGAAAGGCACTGATAATAAATACCTTGAGGCGCAAGCGGTCAGTATTGATACCAAGACTCCTAGCTCTTTCTTCTCCGGCAGAAAGGGATGTAAGCTGCCAAACATAGCGGGATAATACTATTGAGGCTATCAAGAAAATACTGCTGCTAACAAAAACCCCCGTCCAAGTGGATTTTAACAAGCTTCCAAACATCCAAAATACAATTTGTTGAGCTACTTCCGGTGAAGCTCGAAATTGCACTAAAGATTGCAGGGCCTGGAAAAAGAAGGTTATTACTATACCAAAAAGAACCATGGTCCTGGCATGCATTCCTTTAGCTTTTCCCAGTCCATAGATGGCTAAGCTAGCTAACAAAGACATTAGGAAAGCTGATATAGGAACACTCAACCAAGATATTCCTAAAAACGGGAAACCCGTCAAGAAAGATAGGGCTGCTCCAAATCCAGCTGCCGCGGAAATGCCAAGGGTATAGGGACTTGCTAAAGGGTTAGCTAAAATAGTTTGCATTTGAGTTCCAGCCATTCCTAAAGAGGCACCAACGCAGAGACAAGTGAAGGTCATGGGTAACCGTACAGACCAAACAATAGCACTATTAATGGTTTCAGCCTCAGGACCAAACCTTAAGGCTGAAATAACATCACCAATTTTGAGCCAAGCAGGGCCTACCATTAAATCAATTAGAGTAGCAACAATTAAACTGCATAATACTATAAAAAATATTGCTCTCCGCCGTTTATTGATGCGATTATATATATTTTGGCCTTCTTGATAATTTGCTTTTGAAGATTTTAAGACAGCTGTATTATCCATTAAAATCCTCCAACTTTGCCATGAAGTTTCCCTCAGGTTCTACAGGAAGATATTTTTTATAAAATTCTTTATGATTAGTTTGGGGATCCATATCAGCAAAAGCCTCAGGATATAAAGCCTTTCCCATATATTGTAAGTATACATAATCATATAGACTTCTTAATCCAGCATGATCCATGCAATAAACTTGGTTATTTTTAATAGCCGTAAGTTTATCCCAGCCTTGCCGTTTTGTATGGGCTTTAAGTGTATCTTGAGTCTCAGAATCAGAAACATCAAATCCCATTAAAACGCAGCCCTTATCTTTTTTAGACCAATTTAAGCCAGCAAAGAAAATTACTTCCGGATCCTTGGCCAGAATATATTCTGGGCTGAGGGGTCCATAAGTTTTTACCTTACCAAGAGCTATATTTTCTCCCCCTGCTAAACCAATTAAACTCCCCCACATATAGTCGCCGTAACTATTACCAATTATAGTTGCTTCTTTGTTACCAAGCTCAAAATACACACGCTTAGGTTTTTCCTGGGCTTGAGCTACACGCTGTTTAACATCTTCTACCGCTGCCACATATTCGTCCGCTAATTTTTGGGCTTGTTCCTCATTGCCCATAATTTTTCCTATAATCATGGTACTTGCCACATGTTTTTCAATGGTCTGAGCATTATAATCCACAACTACTACAGCAATACCTGCATCTTCAAGTTTATCTACATTGGCACCTAATGTTTCATACTGAAAAGGAGCAAGAATCGCCACATCGGGACGAGTTGCAATAAGATATTCCATACTAAAATTTCCACAATATATAGAACCAGTATCTTTTATTTGCTCTATTTGCGGTACACTTTCTGCATATTTCATATATTGGGAATAAAAGAAATCTTTCCATTCACCTTTAGACATAGCAACAACTTTATCCAAAGAATCTACACCATTTATAGCCATAAAGTTTTCAAAATAGAAGCCCAGAAAAACTCTTTCTGCAGGTTTTTCTAACACTACTTCTCTACCTAATATATCTTCTAATCGAATTTCTTTTTCATTGTTATTGTTTGTATCAATAGATGTTGCTCCCTGCTTGTTACAACCTACCACGGTAATGGATATCATAACTAGCAGACAAATTATCAAGGTGCTAATTTTTTTCATTTTTCTTTATCTCCTTTTATAATTGTTAAATAATATTGAGTAGTCTCTAACTTAGTTCACATAAAAGTTAACGGCTTAGTCATTTTGTTTTTCTCACCACAATTGTACTAATTGGTAAGGTAAAATAATGGGACATATCAATAACTTTCTCTACAATAAAACCTGTTTCAGCAAAAATATCCTGCATCTCTTTGTTGGTAAACGCCAACTTATCCTGTTCTCCCCTCATTTTTTTCCTAAGATTTTGGGTAAGAGCCAGCATAGGTCCGGTCCCATCATCGTTAAGGATAAAGGTTTGCACAATAAATAAACCCTCATCATTTAAAGCTCCGTGTACTTTCTGATAGAAGGAAAGAGTCTCCTCCTTTGAACCATTGAAAGATAAAGCACAAAAAACAAGATCATAAGCCTTTCCTATCTCATCCTTTATATAATCTCCTGTCCTGACCTCTATACGGTGATGCATCCCATAATCAGAGATATATTCTTTAGTAATATCTGTGATGACTGGCTGGTCAAAGATAACTACCTGAAGAGCAGGATTCATTTGGGCAAAGCTTATTCCATAAAGGCCGTGGGCTCCTCCTAAATCAATCATCTTTTTAGCCGTATTGAACCCGGAAACGTCTGTTAAAATTTTATAAGTCGCTTGCAATCGCCCTAATAAATTGCGGCGGGCCATCCAACTAATATTATCGTAATTATACTTATATTGCTGTTTAACATCCCTGTTCAGTGCCGGACCTGCTTGTAAACGGTGTTTCAAATTTATCCAGTCCTTACGCTGCTCCAGATGTAATCTAAGATTATGGGCATAATAGGGTTCACCTTGTACTAAGAAGGGTACATATTCAGGCTTTATCCCATATTTCTTTTCTTGTCGGCTTAAGAGTTTCAGGCCCACTAATACATCTAGCAAACTCTCCGTAATCTCCTGATCTGTTCCTAATTCTTCTGCCAAAACTTCTACAGTTTTACTTTCTTTAAGCAATGTAAAAATGTTCAATTCTAAAGCCGTTAAAAAAGCTTGCCCTTTTTCAAAGCCCAAAGCTAGTTGCACCAATTCTTTTCCTTTATCTTGTAAGGGGGGATTTATATCCACTATTCTTTCCATTATCTACTCCCTTCTCTTGCTTTTTTTGTCTAACTGGCTAAAGGTACCACCGTCTTCATAATAGTTCCCTCATTGTCAAAGGGGACTATTTTCACGTTGACATCAAAATACTTTTTAAGGTTATCTTCTGTAATCACTTTGCTTGTTGGCCCAAAAACATGTCTCCTATCTTTCCCCAACATCAAGGTTTTATCTGATATTTGTAAGGCATGGGTAGGAAAATGGGTATTGATTATACAACTAATCTCCTTTTCCCTGGCAATCTTTTGTAATACTTCTAAGATTAATAATTGATTTTTGAAATCTAAATGGGATTCAGGTTCATCAAGAATAAGAGTTTGGGGTTCCGAGGCTAATGCTCTGGCAATCAAGACCATCTGCATTTCTCCTCCACTGATCTCGGAACAACGTTTTTCCTCCAGATAAGCTGCACCCACAGTCTCTAGAGCATCCCTAGCAATCTTTACATCACGTTTGCCGGGCATAGCTAATAAACTCAGATACGGCGCCCTGCCTAGCAACACCATATCTAAGACAGTATAAGAAAAGACCGTACCTCTATTCTGGGGAACATAGCCTATCTTTTTCCACACATCACTGGTTTTTAATTCTTCCAAGGGTCTATGATCAATCAACGTTATGCCTTTTTTCCATCGAAGGAGAGAAGTAGTGCATTTGAGCAGAGTTGTCTTTCCCACTCCATTAGGTCCTAAGATAGTTAAAATCTCTCCCTTTTCCACAGCAAAGCACACTTTATCAAAGAGAATTTTCCCATTTTCATAGGCAAATTCACCATTTTTCACTTCTAACCTCATGACCATTTGCCTCCTGTTTTTCTTAATAAATATGCAAAAAACGGTGCACCAACAATTGCTGTCAGTATAGACAAAGGAATCTCTGCCGCCGTAGCCGTTCTGGCAATATTATCAATCACAAGCAAATATACTGCACCGATAGAACAGCTGGTAGGTAGCAAAATCCTGTGATCAGGTCCTACTAACATTCTCCCGATGTGGGGAATAACTAAGCCGATCCACCCCACTATTCCACACAATGATACTGCCGCAGAAGTAATGAGGGTAGATGCCATGATAACCAACCAACGAGAGCGTTGCACATTAATCCCCAGGGATTGAGCTTCTTCCTCATTGAGAGACAGAACGTTAATTCTCCACCTCATGAGCAATAAAGCTATTATACCTACCAGAATCATGGGTACTCCAATCAACAAGTCATCATATGAAGCTCCGGCCATACTGCCCATCAGCCAATAAACTATGGCCGGCAAGACCTCCTCCGGATCAGCAACATATTTGATGAGGGAAATCAGAGCTGTAAAAAAAGCCCCGGTTATTACACCTGATAACACTAACATAAAGAGGGGGGTCCCTGTTTTCTGGCGGCTGATCATATAGGTTATTATTACGGCCAAGGTACCAAAACCTATGGCCAATACTTGCACATATAGTACTTTTCCGGAAATCAATATCCCTAAAGCGGCGCCAAACCCCGCACCGGCGGAAACCCCCAGGATATGAGGACTTACTAAGGGGTTACCAAACAAGCCCTGAAAGGCAGCTCCCGAAACAGCTAATCCCGCCCCTACCAGCATAGCCAGAATAATGCGGGGAAGTCTAATTTGCATTATTACCGATTCCTCAATGCTGGTCCCTAGCACATCTGTGGGAAAGAGGTGGGTCATCAGGATATTAAATGCTGTTCCCGGATCTACCCAATATCTTCCCAAGCAGAGGGAGATAAAGAAACCTATTAATGGTACTAGGATTAAAACCAGCATACCCAACTTATTTATTTTTTTTATATCATTCGTGCGAAGTGAAGTCCTCTGCATCTAGTTCACCTTCTTTAGAACATGATAAAATTTGGTACTGCGTCTGAATTTCATATCTTACCAGACTCCTGTGGGCTGGGGATTTAAAATCATCTCAACTTGTTCTTCCGAGATGTTATAGTCGAAAATATGGTTATAGAAATCTTTTATTTCTTCTTTCATATCATAATCATTAAAAATCTCTGGGTATTGTTTTTGGGCGCACCATTTAAACATTAATGACCACTCTGCGCAGGGAGGATCCCATCTATATTCACCCAGGGGAACTTTATAAACTCTTCCTGTTTTAACGGCTTCCACCGGACTCCAGTCCATACCCTTTACCTTATTTTCTAGAAGATCTTCCGGATAATCATCACAAAAGTTTCCTATATATATTACATCGGGATTCCACTCATAGATTTGTTCCATATCTACCTTTTGTCCCCACTTGCTTCCTTCCACCAAATCAATAGCACCGGCTACATTGGGCCAGCAATAATCAGCAACTTGCAAGTTTTCCACATTAGTTAAAACTATGGCTTTAACTTTTTGCTCCTCAGGTATTTCTGCAACCCGTGTAGCAAGATTTTCTAAAGTTTGGCGATGATAAGCAATCAGCTCTCCGGCCCTTTCTTCCTTACCCATTACTTCACCGATTATCCGGAACCATTCTTCGATACTATGTTCATCACTCACATTAGCTTGCATACCTACTACAGTAAGACCTGCTTCAGTTAATTTAGACATTTCTTTGTCATATCCGGACCATTGAAAAACAACCTGAGGTTTTAATTTAAGTACTTCTTCCGAGTTTGTTTCCGACCCCTTGACAAAACCTGTAGAAGCATTATTTATTTCCGGAGCCATTACTGACAACATCGAAGCCTTAGCCGCACTCATGGCCAAGGGATGTATTCCCACTACCTCATCCATAGATCCCACTACAGCGTAATAAGCTGCAGCAAAGGGTACACTCACCAAGATCACTCTCTCAATATGATCAGGTATTTCTACTTTTCTCCCTGCTTGATCCATCACAATTTTTCTTTTTTCTGCTGTCTTTTCTTCCCCTTTCCTTTCTCCCGTATCACTCCCACAACCAGCTAAAGATGTTACCAACAAGCCCAGGGTTACGGACAGTGAAATTGCTTTTTTTAGCTTATTTTTCATTACCCATTTCCTTTCTATTTTTATAATTCGAACAAAAAGCTGCCATAATCCCCTATATATTCAAGTTTCTTATCCCAATGAAGACGGCTGGATACAGCCACATGGGGGAATTCCAAGAAGCATATGTCCTTTGTTGGTACAAATGTCTGATACAAAGGGTCCCCAATTATAACATCAAAACGTTGATTTTCTATGAGTTTAGTTAGCTGGTCCTCATGTTTTAAAGGAATGTCCCCTGCTTCCAGGAGAGAGTTATCCATGTTAAAAAACGAAGCTACAGTGACCTTTTCTAGCCCCTTCTCCCTTCGCAAATACTTACGTAGCGAATTACCCATCACTTGTTCTCCAATAATCAGAACAGTTCTCTTATCAACTGCTAAATTCGCTGATTTTTTATCAATTTCTTCTTTATGGGCAATTCCCAATAAAGAGCGAACATTTGCAACAAAGCTCCGTGTCTCTTCTTTTCCTATAGGAATCCCTACTAGATAAGGAATATTATAGTGATTCTGAAGATAGCGAGCCCCTTCCAATCCGGCACGGGATACTACAATATTCAAGTTGGCTTGGGCCCCTTCTTCAATTTGTTCCAGGGTTGAACCCATACTCCAACAGCAAACTTCTTCACAACCGGCATTAAGCAATAGCAACATCAACTCTTCCATATGGCTTCTATCTCCCAGATCTAAGGGGGTGGCCCCAATAATATTGACAGCTTTATCTTTAGTAACAAGCGGTGGTCTGGTAAACTTCTTAGCTAACTGCAAAAAGGCCATGGATACACCCTCGTCGTAATATTTCATCCCATTAGTATCGAAAGCCAGCACCGGAAGGTTCGTCTTTTTAGCTAAGGAAGTGGCAATAGCTCCATAATCAGTACCTATTACCATAGGAGCAGGGCTCCCTAATATGGCTATAAAACGTCGTTTAAGGTCAGCCACCGCTTTTTCGATCTTATTAAACACCTTACTATCATCACCCAATACCACTTCCAGTTCCCGTAATTCCGAACTCAAGGTAGCACTGGAATTTCCATACCATCGCGGTTCATCGTAACATGTTATATTTCCTGTACAACCACCGGCGTCATGAACTACTACTAGTCCTCCTAATTCAAATAGCACTGAACATACTCCTGAGTAATCAGGAGCAAAAGGAGGTAATTTTTTATATAATCCCTTTACCATACCTTTTTCCCTCCTTTATATAACCATGCCCGAAGCATACATTTGAGTACGGTGGTCTTGGGGATTTTCTAAGGCATCCCACATCTGCTGTAAGAGGGCTACTGCCCCTGCATATCCATACAATTGTTCATCTAGGAGAAGGGGTACGGTATTAGCCCCCGAACAAAAATACCCTGCATCAAAACCAATGGCCAAGTCCACCGTTACTTTTTCCTGTAAAAAATCCACCATGGTGGGATGTACATTTGTATATACCTTAATTTCGGGAGCATACTTCTTAAGCCATGTAATATGCTCCTCCTCAATATCCATAGTCATATCCGCAAAAATATAGGGAACCTGAAACCCATATTCGATTAGAGCACGAGCCAGTTCAAAAGGACTTGCATTCGCTGTTTCTCCTACCGCCACAGTGAGAGGACCTATCAGTTTACAATAATCCTGTATCTTTTCCCGGGCTTCTTCATAATACTTTTCAGTATCCAGCCTTACCTTAAGAAATTCTTCTAACACACTATAAGTCTGACGAATGGTAGCAATCCCATAGGCCACCGGAGCAAAACAATAAGGTATACCTAGCTTAGTTTTCATTGCTTGAGCGGCCAAGCGTCCTCCCGCTTTTACAAGAATGTTGTGAGAGGAATGCCCCATCTTAGTTAAGTCCTCCAAGGTTGGACAAGCTGCGATGTGCCTGACATCTTTAAAACCGGCTGCAGACATTACAGCACGGAATTCACTATTTTCCGCAAAAGGAGCAAAACTTCCGATGATGTTAACGGCTGCCTCTTTTTCCGGCGACGAAGGAATAAAATCATAGATGGTCTGTTGTATAGTGAACACCGGCGGTGTTTTTCCATCCATTGCAATGGGATTCATATGGCAGGCTCGCACCGGAATATCATATTTGCTTTCCAATTGACGAGCTATTGCTTCATAATCAGAACCCAGAAGATCATCAATGCAGGTAGCGCAAATAGTCATAGCTTTTGTCCGAGGTTTTGTTTCTGTTAATATCTCATCAGCTGCTTGAAATATTTTATCTAGATGTTGTCCCGTTACTAGATCAATTTCTTCTATATGTAAGAAAAATAAACGTTTTTTAAAACCTAATTGCAAACCGGCAATGGCCCCGTGCCGTCCGCAACCCGCAGGAGATACAAACAACATCACTGACTCAGGCACTAGCAATCCCACACGGATAATGCCCCATCCCCCGGCACTGGGAGGACAATAATGAAGATATTGGGGAGGCATAACCCTACGCCGATCGGACCTTCCCGTAGCTCCTAATTCACTGATAGGAAGATAAAAGGGTTGGGTACTCATCAGGACGCCTCCTTTTCTTCCACTATCCTGTGAGCTATTTCCATAATAGTCCGGGAAATATGCAAATCAGGATTTCCTTGAATTACTGTTTTGTTCTGCTTTTCATAGAGCTGTACATTGTTATCCCGCGGAACATCACCGATAATTTCCGCACCAATTTTCCGGGCAAAATCATGAACAACATTTTCTTCATTCTCAACATTACGTCGATTTAAGATTAGCCCCCGCAAACAAGCATAATTACGTTCAGCAAAATTATCTATTGCCGATTTAATATTGTTAGCCGCAAAAAGGGACATTTTTTCTCCCGAGGTTACGATAATGACTTCATCAGCATAACCTTCCCGGATAGGCATGGCAAACCCCCCGCACACTACATCCCCCAAGACATCATAAAAAACAAAATCCGGTTTATAGATCTCAAAAGCATGCAATTCTTCCAAAAGGTTAAAGGCAGCGATAATACCTCTACCGGCACAACCTAGGCCAGGGGTAGGTCCCCCTGCCTCTACGCATACGATGTCGTTGTATCCTTTAATAGCAATATCCTCTAAGGAAGAACAACTTCCATATTCCTTCAAATAATTCATTATAGGAGTAACCCTGCGTCCATTAGTGAGATTAATGGTGGAATCAGCTTTGGGATCACACCCTATTTGCATAACTTTATATCCCAAATTTGAAATGGCAGCCGATAAGGCGCTGGTTGTCGTGGACTTTCCGATCCCACCTTTTCCATAGATTGCTATTTTCTTCATATCATTCTCCTTCACTTATTATGGTAAATAGTAATGGTTAATGCCTTCTCATCAGGGACTACTTTTGTTTAGAAAGTTCCTTTGTACCCTGAGCAGCTTCCTTAGTAGCACAAAGAATACTGTTAATTTCTTGATCTGTTAGTTGGTAATTATAGAAACGCTGATAGTAGTCTTTAACTTCTTGTTCCATATCGTAGTTAAATTTTTCCGGATATTGGTGTTGAGCCATCCATTTTAACATCAAGGGTGCATCTCCACTGGGGGGATACCAGCGATATACTCCTACAGGTATCTTATATACCCGTTTATTTTTAACGGCGGCTATTTTACTCCAGTCCTGGCCTTCTATGTTATTGGCATAGAGATCTTCCGGCATAGTTTCCGTAAAAGTTGAAATAAAGATAACTTCGGGATTCCATTTATAGATTTCTTCCATATTGACGCTGGCTGTAACGTTTATCTCTCTGGCTACGTTATATCCACCTGTAGTTTCAATCCAAAACTGTCCATAATGTCCTACACCCGGAACTGTTATTTCTTTATCACTGTGACGGAAAAGTACCAAACTTTTTACACGTTCCTCTTCTTTTATATCACTGGTTTTTTCTTTTATTTCTTGTAATACATTGTGCCCATATGTAATTACTTCTTTGATTTCCCCATCTCTACCAAAAACTTTACCCATTATTTCCAACCATGTTTCCAGGGTATATAAGGCATCTCCATCGCCCTGAGTTTTCACACCGATGGCTGGTATCCCCGCCTTTTCCAATTGTTTGTGTTGATTTTGATAACTCCCCCAATAGAAGACAAGATCGGGCTTAAGCTTCAATAATTGTTCAATATTTAGCTCCGTACCCTCAATGAAAGAAGTTTCCACACCCAATAGCTCCGGATGCATTTTACCCATAATGGAATGGGCTATAGCACCTTGTGCTCCGGGATGCATCCCGACAATTTTATCTACAGGCTCACCCGTTAAAACATAAGCACTTGGCAATGGTAATGCTGTCATTATTACTCTATCTACCTTTTCTGGTATAACTACTACGCGGCCATTTTGATCTACAACGAATTCTTGTGACTGTTGGGCCAGAGACTCTTCACTCTTTTTCTGGTTTTGATTACATCCCGTCAGACCAAAAATACTCAAAACTGTAAACATTGCTACCGCTATTATTTTTAATTTTACTTCTTTAGTCATCTTATTCACCCCACTATATATGTTTTAAGTTAGTTTACCCTAACATTTTTTCTATAATATGAACCATGAAATAATGTGATTTATATTAATTTTACTCAATTTTATCACTTACTATAAATGTTAGGTATAACTAACATTTATAGTAAAAAATAGCTCCTATCTTAAAACTATTGGTATGTAAGAGATTTAACATACTCCTCTTTCCAGTTTCTCATTACATGTCTAATAACCTCTTCCCGAGCTGCATCGTATTCCTTAAATATTTTCTCGGCTTCTTGGGGATTATGATATACTTTCCATGCCCCATTTAAAATGCTATCTTTACCTTTATTCTCTACAAAGCCATTAACATCTTCCAAGGGAATGCCGAGAAATATTCCTATTTCATGAGGCATATCTTTTTGAAATCTCGCTTTCAGGTGAAGTAACCAATTTTTCAACGATGCCTTAGGGGGATAGCCTTTACTGAGCAGGTAATTTTTATTTTTTTCCTTCATCACGTAATCCGTTAAAAGTGCTTCATCATAAAACAAGACAACGCTTGATTTACCTGTATCCCGCAAAACATAAGGACATAGCGAGAGCTCACATTCCAGTCCTTCCCTGTACCTATTCCATAG
>JAHDSB010000072.1 GCA_018433015.1 Clostridia bacterium
GATACGACGACAGGGTTCAGCTACCCCGGGCGTATAGGCTGTACTTAAATCCTCTCTGGTTTTCACCGGTACTTTGCTGATTACTTCTATTTTCCCGCGCTTTTCTTCATGCATTTGTAAGGCTTTTTGATTAAAATCCATATTATTATCTCCTTATGGGCTAAAGGGCGTGTCATTATCCTTTAGCCCTAGTTTATTAAATGATCAAATAGGGCCGCTTCTTTTTTAATGGGCTAATAAAGGTAAAATTACTCCTATTAAAATGAGGATAAATGCCCCGCCCAAACGGGAAGAAATCTGACCAAAAGGCATTAGCTCCATACGCTTGGAGGCAGACAAAACTGCTACATCTCCGGTACCTCCCATGTTAGCCATACATAAACCTGCTGTGAGGGCAGATTCGATGGGATAGAAGCCTACTAATTTTCCTGCCACACCTGCACCAATTATGGCCCCTAATACTACAAAAATATCTATAATAATATACTGGGGTGTAAGAGCTGCTAATACTGTTTGTAGATCTGTATAGGCTACTCCAATTCCTATTAATAATGCTAAAGTGAAGTTCTTAGCTACGAATTGATACCACTGACTAGCACCTTCTTCTATTTGTTCAGGGAATAACTTAAAGATTTTGAATACTGCTACAGAAATAATCATCAAAGCATAATAGTGAATAGGGATAAATTTTGCAAGGAATTTACCAAAAATGAAAAAGGTTACAGAAATAAGGAGGCCAGTACCCATTTTTGATAAATTAATCTGTGATTCTTTCTTTTTAGTTACTTGGAACCCGTCCATAATCATTCCATTTCCTGTCCATTGCGGTTTAAGATTGCCTAGTCTGTTTAATAGTCCCGCAAATATGATAGATAGGGCATTACCTAAAGCTAAGGCTGGGACAAGGACAGATAAATAATAGGAGGGATCGTTTTCTAAAGTCTTAGCATAAATCTGGGACATAGGGACAGCACCGGCTCCCATGCCACCACCCATAATAGGCATAGCAATTTGAACTAGAGCCTCTTGCCATCCATATCCTATTATACCTCCCAGTACTGCAGCAAAACTAAAGCTCACAAGGACTCCTGCTATAACGGGAAAGATATAACGTACACCTGCTTTGACTAATAATTTTGAGTCCATACCTAAGATACTTCCACAAATAAGTGCAGCAATATAAAAGTTTAGAAATCCAGTGCCCTTCATAAAATCTGTTACAATTTGTACAGTGTTTTCCGGCATCAAACCAGCATAGACCATATAAGCGCTGCCGAAAATTGCTACAATAGGTCCACCGCCTAAATAATCTTTTACTATCGGTAAATTATCGCCAATGAGTCCAGCTACCGCTCCCAAAACCATCATGTAGGCAAAGGCTCCGATCATACCCTGAGGTAATAAATCTGTGTAAGATGCCATAAGGATAAGACCTATTGCCAGTACAAAGTAAAAAACAGGCAATCCCATAATAGAAAACTTGGGTTCAATTGTTTTAGCATTAACTGCCATAAAGTGACCTCCTTTTTATAGATTGCTATTATTTTGCCTGAAAAGTTGAAATATAACAATTTTATGAACTTAATGTTTTTTTTGTTCTTTTTGTTCAAAAGTGAAAAAAAGAACTAGGAAGATTAAGAAAGGAGCGTAGCAAGTAGTTGCTACGCTCCTTTTGGTGGGAAAGTATAAGTTTGATAGTTACCTTGTTAAGCTACAATACTTTGGATTGTTACCTTCATAGAGCTGGAGTCATTTTTTAAATCAATATAATAGGGGGTAACATGTTGGTCTTGAGATTTAATAATTTTAATTACCGGTCTAATACAGCAGTCTTTATAATTATTAATAACAATTCCGGTGCGGTTATCACTTAAATTAACTAATGTTCCTGTGGGATAAGGGGCAACCTTTTTGGCAAATATTTGCACTAATTCAGGGTCGAATAGTGTTCCGCTTGCTCCCATAATATATTCCATAGCTTCGGAAGGATTTTTAGCCGGATTATAAGGCTTTTCTGAAGTCATAGCATCGTAGCATGAAGCAATGGCGATTATTCTTCCATAAATATAAATATTAGCGTCCTTTTTCTTGTTAGGATAACCGGTACCATTATATTTTTCGTGATGTTCTAAAACACCAATATAAGTCTTAGTTGATAGGCAGTTTAAGTCTTTTAGATATTTATAACCTAAGTAAGCGTGATTTTGTAAGATCTCCACTTCTTTCTCTGTGAGTTTAGTATTTTTAGTTAAAATATTATTGTCTATAAAGGCCTTCCCCACATCATGAAGCAAGGCGGCTAAACCTAACTCGAAAAGTTGTATTCTATTTAGTTTTAAATCCAACCCGATGATTAAAGATATTATTGCAGTATTAACAGCATGATAGTAATAATAGTCTTCTAATGTCTTAATATCAACAATATTAATCATAGTAACTTTATAAGATATTAGTTCATTGATTATATCTTCAACAGCATTTTTTAATTTATCCAGATCTCGATAAGAATTGATATTCCTAGGAATACGCTGATAAAAATTTTTAAAATTATGAAGAGCTTCAGCTTTTAGTTTACTACTGATGACATCAGAAATCTTGATATCTTTTGATATTTCATCTTCAATATAGATTCCGTTATAGCCAAAATCTTTTATTCTCTGAACAGTTCTTTCATTAAGGGATCTTCCTTCCATAATTAAAGGGTCGCCCTTTAATGTGTAGAGGGTTTTAGCTATAGTCATCTGGGGTTTTATGTGGGGGGTAGATATATAACGCATTAAAATTCACTCCTTGGCATAAGAAATAAGTACTAAAAAAATAGATAAAAGGTCCTAAAATATTATACAATAATATATTTCGAAGGCAAAGTTAATTTTATGGGGGTCGCTAATAAAATAAATAAAATAAATTTAATTCTATTTGACGGGCAGTGATTCACTTGCTATAATTCACTTAATTTTCACATTGATGAGGAGTGATGTTAGTGACAGACGAAGAAGTTTTTAAGCTCCAACACGTTTCTAAAGAGTATAAAATGGGTCAGGTTTCGGTAAGAGCTCTTCAGTCAATCACATGTAACATTGAAGATGGTGAAATGGTCGTTATTTTAGGACCTAGTGGTTCAGGAAAAAGTACACTGCTTAATATCATGGGTGGTATGGATACACCTACACACGGTCAAGTTTATTTTCAGAATATTAATATTTCAACATATTCGGCTAAAGAGCTTACTCTTTACAGACGAGAAAAAATAGGCTTTGTTTTTCAATTCTATAATCTAATGCCCAATTTAACTGCCAGAGAAAACATTGAGTTAGCAACAGAATTAGTATCTAATCCTCTGGATTTAGATGAAATATTAGCAAAAGTTGATTTAAAAGATAGAGCGAATCACTTTCCCTCACAAATGAGCGGGGGAGAACAGCAACGTGTTGCTATAGCCCGAGCTATAGCTAAGAATCCTGTGGTGCTGTTATGCGACGAGCCTACGGGAGCGTTAGATTACAGTACGGGAATAAAAGTTCTAACTTTATTACAAGAAATCAACAGAGAAATGAATAAAACAGTAGTTATTATTACCCACAATCAACCTATTGCTCAGATGGCAGATCGGATTATTAAGTTAGGCAGTGGTAAAATTGTAGAAATAATTGATAATAAGCAACCTTTGGATCCATCCCAGATCAGATGGTAGGTGGAGTAGACGGTGAATAAACTAAATAAAATGCTGTGGCGTGATATTAGAAAGTCATGGGGACAATTTGTTGCTGCTGCTGTAGTAGTTTTTGTAGGGATTACTATCTTTGCTGCTATTTATTCTTCATATTTGAATTTAAAGAACTCATTAGAGTATTACTATCGGGAATATAATTTCCTAGATTATTATGCAGAAGCTAGGAATATTACACCTGAGGCTATCAAAAAAATAAAAGCCCTGGAGGGCGTAAAAGAAGCTATAGGTAGGATAAGCATTGATGTTGGAGCGGATATGGGAGCTGAAAAAAAAGCTGTAGTGAGATTAATCTCGTTACCTGCAGATACCCATCCTTCCGTTAATGATGTATATCTTTTATCCGGAGATTATTTTAGTTCAACGGGAAAGAAAAAGTGTCTTGTGACACAAAAGTTTGCTGAATATTACAATATTAAGAAAGGCGATAAGTTAAAATTAATTATCAATAATAATTTAAATGAGTTTGAAATCCAGGGATTAGTAGCAAGTCCTGAATACATTTATGCTATTAGATCTGGCATATCTGCATTTCCTTCTCCTGGAGATTTTGGGATTGTATATATTAAGGATGAGGCTTTTCAAACTTTATTAGGCTACAGAAATATATTTAATGAAATTCATGTGGTATTAGAAGAAGTGGATAAGCCCCAACATATTTTTAATAAGATAGAGGATATTTTAAAACCATATGGTTTTATTAAGGGAATTGAACGAAAAGATCAACTTAGTAATTATACAGTGGCAGAAGAGATAAAACAGTTAGAAAGTTTTGCCTTTATGTTTCCCGCTTTGTTTCTTTTCGTAGCTACTATGATGATTTATATAATACAGAAAAGGTTAATAAATTATCAAAGAACCCTAATTGGAACAATAAAAGCCCTCGGCTATAGCAATAAAAGCATTTTTTGGCATTATATAAAATATTCTGTGCTAGTAACTTTAGCAGGGTCATTACCAGGTGTTATTGCAGGAATATATCTAAGTAAAGGTATTACTATGGAATATAATAAAATATTTAGCATTCCTCTTTTATATCATCGTATTTATGGAGAAGTTTTTTTTGTTGGTATCTTATTTAGTATGGTTTTTTGCGTCATGGCGGGAATTCAAGCTACTCGAGGTATTTTATCCATTCAACCTGCTCAGGCCATGAGGCCGGAAATACCCAAGGTGGGTAAAAAGATAGCACTAGAACATATTAAACCATTATGGGCCCGGTTAAGTTTCGGTTGGAAAGTGAGTATACGTAATGTCTTCCGTAATAGGCAAAGAGCGCTGTTGACCTTTTTGGGGACTGTTTTAACGATAATGTTTTTGCTTGTTTCCATGTTTTTTATGGATTGTGTTGATTATATTTTTAAATTTCACTTTTTTGAGTTTCAAAAACAGGATTATAAAGTAGTTTTTAATAGACCAGTAGCTTATGAAGATGTAGTGGAATTGCAAAGAATAAAAGGAATTAAAGAAGTGGAGCCAATTTTGGAAGTGCCGGTGGAAATGAAAAATGGCTGGCACAAAAAGGAGACTGTATTAGTAGGAATCACAGAGGAAAACTCCCTCTATCGCTTGAGAGATGAGGAGCTAAATCCCGTCCAGGTTCCTACTAAAGGAATGTTGGTAGCAGAAGCTCTGGCTCAACAATTATCAGTAAAAAAAGGGGATAAATTAACTCTTAAATTTTTCCTGGGAAATATTGAAGAAAAAGAAGTCCAAGTAGCAGGATTTGTTAAGCAATATGCTGGTTTTATGTGTTATATGAACCTAAAGGAATTGGGAGTTTTGCTGGAAGAAGGAAAATTTGGAACAGGAGCCTTAATAAAAGTAGAAAAAGGCGCTGCAACATCTGTTGAGAAAGAATTATATGATATTCCAGGGGTTGAAAGTATAGAAAGCAGAAATGAGGCATATCATGCTTTGCAAGAGATGATGGCTTTCATGTATATATTTATTTTTTTGCTACTTATTTTTGGCATAATTATGGGTGTTGCCATAATATTTAATACAACATTAATTAATATTATGGAAAGACGCAGGGAACTAGCATCTTTAAGAGTGATGGGCTATACAATTAAGGAAATAGAAAAAACCATCTTTAGAGAAAATGCCCTCATATGTATAATAGCTTTAATACCAGGGATTGCGCTGGGAAAAGCAATGTCCCATCTTTTTGTCAAACAGTTTGTTAACAAATTGTTTGCTTTGGAGGTAGTTATATTTCCCCGCACATATTTAATTACATTAGTATGTGTCCTAGTATTCGTATTTTTAGCCCAATGGGCTAGCAGGAGAAATATAAAGTCCTTGGATATGATAGAAGTCCTAAAAAATAGAGAAGGTTAGGGGTGAGCTGGATGTTAAAACATAAAAAAGTTGTTTATATATTACTAGGTATAGTAGTAATGGCCATTATTGCCTTAATAAGCAATTATGCAAGACAGCAGACTGTAGATGCTTTTCCAGTCAGGAAAGGTGAGATACAGAAAATCATAGAAGTACGGGGAATAGTAGAATTAGGAAATAAAGAAACAGTCTATAGCCAGTTAACAGGAACTATTGAGGAATTAAAAGTAGAAGAGGGAGATAAGGTTCACCCCGGTTTTATAGCTGGAAGTTTTTCATCACAAGATCTGAAGCTGGCACAAGATAAAGCATTAGCCCAGCTTAAACATGCGCAAGCCGTGGAGGCTGCTGCTTGGGAAGAATATACTTATAAAAAAGAATTATATGAAAAGAATAAAGTATTATACGAATCTGGGGCCATACCTAAACAGGATTTAAAAGAGCTGGAAACCCAATTAAATATAACTGAATTGAAGGCCCGCGGGGATAAAGCCGCAAGAGAACAAGCGGAAGTAGCATTACAAGAAATAACTAACAATATGGAAAAACTGATCATATCTTCAGATTCAGGCGGAGTAATTTTAACAAAATATGTAGAAGAGGGAGCTGTGGTGCAAGCTGGTGCACCATTACTAGAAATAGGGGATAATACGACAGTTTATATAAGAGTAGATGTCCTATCGGATGATGTTACGGAGATGGAGCTGGGACAGGAGGCAATAATTTCCGGTGATGTATTAGGCCTTAGTACAATTAAAGGTAAGATTTATTATATTGCCCCCAAAGCAGAAAAAAGTATCTCTTCTTTAGGGGTTGAACAGCAAAGAGTTGAAGTGCGCATTAAAATACAGGATATGTTGGAGAAATTTAAAGCAGGCTATGGTGTTGATGTAGATATTGTAATCGGTGAAAAGAAGGATACCTTGTATATTCCTGAAAAAGCCATTTTTAAATTAAACGGTACAGATACTGTATTTGTAATAGAAGGAGAAAGAATAGAGCTGAGAACTGTGCAAAAGGGTATAGAAAATACAGATTATACGGAGGTTCTAGCAGGAGTAGCTGAAGGAGAGCAGGTGGTGCTTGATCCTCCTGAGGATCTAAAACCAGGGATGAGGGTGAGGAGCGAATAATAAAAGGACCTATTATCTTCAAAGTGAGATAATAGGTCCTTTGCTGTTTGGCTTATTGTATTAAGGAAGTAGATTTTCGATTTTCTGGGTAATTTCTTCAAGTTGTTTTTCTTCGGGGATGTAGTTGATTTTGACCATTTCCCACATATCAAAACCACATTCCTTGAGAGCATTATCAATATGAGGAATACTTTGACCGCCCCAGCCATAGGAGCCAAAGGCTAATCCAGTTCTGTTCTTAGGAGCTAAACCTTTGAGGTAAGTCAAAAAGGCAGCAGCTGTAGGCAACATATTATTATTTATGGTAGGGGAACCTACGCAAACATATTTAGCTGTTAACACATAGGTCATAATATCAGAAATATGATTATGCCGTAAGTTCAACATTTTTGTATTGATATTTTTATTTTCAAAGGCAGCTTGGATAGCGTATGCTATCTTTTCCGTAGAATTCCACATGGTATCGTAAATAATAGCTGCAGTGTTTTCTGTTTCATTGGCAGCCCATTTTTTATACTCTTCCAAAATTTGAGGGATTTTGGAGCGCCAAACTACTCCGTGGCTAGGTGCGATAATTTCGATATCAAGGCCTGAGATAGCATCCATAGCTTTTTGTACTTGTTTACCGTAGGGCAGTACAATATTGGCGTAGTATTTAGCGGCTTCTTCGAACAATATGTCATTAGGAATCTCATCATCAAATCTTTCAGTAGTTGCTATGTGTTGGCCGAAGGCATCGTTGGAGAAGAGAATTTTATCTTCTTTTAGATATGTAACCATATTATCGGGCCAGTGAACCATCGGTGTAGGGGCAAAAGAGATGGTTTTTGTTCCCAAGTTTAATTCTTCATTAGGTTTTATACTATGGAAATTCCACTCTTTTTTATAATGGGCTCTTAACCCTTTTTCTCCATTGGGGGATGTATAGATACATGCTTGTGGGGCTAATTCTAAGATACGGGGAAGACCTCCCGAGTGATCCATCTCTACATGATTAGATACTATGTAATCTATTTTAGAGGGATCTACAATGCTGGAAATGCGGGCGATCATTTCATCAGTACAATAATGTTTAACAGTATCTATTAATGTTATTTTTTCATCAATAATTAAAAATGCATTATATGTAGCACCTCTTTGGGTAATGTAGCCATGAAAGTTCCTTAAATCCCAGTCAATAGCACCTACCCAATAGATGCCCTCTTTAATTTTGATTGCTTTCATTGATACAGCTCCTCATCTAATAAAATAATATACAAATTACTTGATTTCACCTGATTACTCTTCAGGTTCGAAGTCATCTTTTCCTACTCCGCATACGGGACAAACCCAATCATCAGGTATTTCTTCAAAGGGTGTTCCTGGTTCAATTCCGGAATCTGGATCACCTACTTCGGGATCGTAAATATATCCACAAATTGTACAAACATATTTTTTCATAGTAAAAAAACCTCCTTGAACTTTTTTATTTTACCGTAGTATTTGGTAAAATTATATTTATTATGTAAAATTTGCTTTGAATAGCAGGGATACAATAGAAATTAGTGGAAGAAAATAACGCTGACATGGCAAAAACTCTAGAAAATTGTTGCAATATGATTATAAAATAAACAGAACTAATAATCAATACTAATAAGTTTTAGTACCTAGAAAAGATTAGGAAGCTAGCAGAAGTTATTAGTGGTGCTAAATTTCCTACCATACTGAGGGCTTTGCAAAGGAGGGATATTTATTTTCAAAAGAATACTGTATTCATGAATTTATATAGGAGGAAAATGTTGAGAATTTATTGAATAGAAAAATTTATGTATTTTATTAGGACATTAGTTGTTTTCTAATCCTTTTACATATTTGTAGTTTGTCAATCAGGGCTCATTAAGTCAGACAATGATACATTTAATTACCATCAAAAAATAGAGGTAGAGACATGTTTAAAAATATTAGGACAAGTAGGGTTAGCGATAAAATTGTTGCCCAGATAAAGCAGCTCGTTCTAGAAGAAAAATTAAATGCAGGTGATAAATTGCCTCCAGAACCTGAATTAGCGGAGCAGTTTTCGGTGAGTCGGACATCTGTGCGTGAAGCTTTATCAATCTTAGAATCCCAGGGTATAGTTGAGAGGAAAAAGAGCGAAGGGACAATCATTAAACGTTTTAGTATGCTCAAGCTTTTTGAATCAATTGTTATGGGTCCCAAATCTGATTTTGATATGTTTCTTGATTTAATGGAAGCAAGAAAACTAGTGGAAGTAAGTCTGCTAAGATTTGTTGTGGATCGTTGTGACCCCGAAGGTGCCCATAGAGTTGAGATGGCTTTGCACATGATGGAAAAGGAAGTATGTCATGGTTATACAGGAGTTGATTCAGACATATTATTTCATTTAAATTTAGCGGCATGTGCCAACAATCAAGTGTTAATTTCTATTGTAAAATCAATCAGTGATATGCTTACTGAAACTCGTTCTAAAACTTTGCAGGTTCCGGGAAGGTTGAAAATTTGCTTGGAGGAACATCGCCTAATCTGGGAGGCTGTACAAAACAAAGATTTACAGCTTGCCCAAGAAAGAATGCTGGCACATTTAAATTGTGTAATAAAAATAGCTTCTAGTATATATGGACAGTAAAGGGTGATTTGTAGATGGATACTGTTAAGAAAAATAAAATTGTATTATCAGTAGAGGGAATAACAAAAAAATTCAAAGGACTGGTGGCAGTAGATAATTATAATCTCCAGCTACCTGAGGGAGAAATCATTGGACTAATCGGTCCTAATGGAGCCGGTAAAACAACAGTTTTTAATATGTTAACAGGAATTTTTCCCCCAACAGAAGGAAAAATAATGCTTGCAGGTTCGGACATTACTGGATTTAGACCCGATCACATTGTTCAACGAGGAATAGCCCGCACTTTTCAAAATATTCGCCTTTTTAGTAATCTTTCCGTATTAGAAAATGTGGTAATAGCTGCGCAAATAAGAAAAAAGTATGGTTTTATTAGTACCTTATGTAGCAGCGCTTCCTTTACTAAGGAGGAAAACGAGCTTATTACAAAAGCGGAAGAATATTTAGAAGCTTTAGGAATTGCAGAATATAAGGAGCAAAAGGCTAAAAATTTGGCATATGGTATACAACGCAAATTAGAAATTGCTCGTGCTTTGGCTACAAATCCTCTAGTACTCTTGTTAGATGAACCAGCAGCAGGTATGAATCCTCAGGAGAGCATTGATTTAATGCATACTATACGTAAACTAAAAGATGAGTTTAATTTGACAGTAATATTAATCGAACATGATATGAAAGTGGTAATGAATCTTTGCGAACGTTTGCAGGTATTAAGCTATGGGAAAATACTTGCCGAAGGCACTCCGGAGGAAATTAGAAATAATAAGTTGGTTATTGATGCTTATTTGGGGAGGTCAACTGCTAGTGCTTGAGTTAAATGATATAAATGTATACTATGGAAAAATTCATGCTGTAAAAAATATTTCACTAAAGATTAAGAAGGGAGAATTAGTAGCTTTATTAGGAGCAAATGGTGCAGGAAAAACCACTACTTTGAGGACAATATCCGGCATGTTAAGAGCCAAAAGCGGTTCAATAATTTTTGATGGTCAGGATATTAACAAAATTGAAGCTCATAAAATAGTGGCAATGGGATTGGCCCATTGTCCCGAAGGTAGGCAGGTCTTTTCCCGCTTAAGCGTGCTAGAAAATCTTAAGATCGGTGCTTTTTTGCGCAAAGATCATAAAAAAATTGAAAAAGATCTAGAGTTGGTATATTCCTTATTTCCAGTATTAGCAGAAAGAAAAAACCAGTCTGCAGGGACCCTTTCCGGGGGGGAACAGCAAATGTTAGCTATCGGGAGGTCCTTAATGTCTAATCCTTCCCTCTTGCTTTTTGATGAACCTTCTTTAGGTTTAGCACCCATAATTATTGAAAAGATCTTTGAGGTTATTAAAGAGTTAAAAAATGAAGGAAAGACGATTCTTTTAGTAGAGCAAAACGCTTATAATGCCCTTGCTATTGCAGATAGAGGCTACGTACTGGAAACAGGTAACATTAAATTATCTGGAGAAGCTGGGGACTTATTAGCGAATGACGAAGTAAAAAAAGCATACTTGGGAGGTTAAATTACATAATGAGCGGTACTTATTTATTACAAAACTTAATAGATGGAATAAGTCTTGGTAGTATTTATGCTTTAGTAGCTATAGGGTTTTCCATGACTTATAGTATTTTGCGACTTATCAACTTTGCCCATGGAGATATCTTAATGATTGGTGCTTATTCGGGGTTATTTATTATGGTAGCGTGGCAATTACCCCTGTGGGCTAGTTTATTAGGAGCTATGATATTTGCAGCTTTTGTCGGTATGTTGGTAGAGAGAATTGCCTATAGGCCACTACGAGGTTCTAATGAGGAAGCTACCTTGATTACTTCTTTGGCTGTATCTATATTCATTGAGAATTTGGGAATCATGGTATTATCACCTCAACCTCGTGGATTTGCTATTCCTAAATTTCTCACTAAGTTACATACTATTAATGAAATCACTATTAGTAATATGACAATTCTGATTATAAGTTTAGCAATAATACTAATGTTAGTCCTTACTTATTTTGTTATCTGTACGCGGATGGGGGTAGCCATGCGGGCTTGTTCGGAAAATATTAATGCGGCACGTTTAATGGGAGTTAATATTAATAAGGTTGTAGCCTGTGCCTTTGCTGTAGGTTCAGGAATGGCTGCAGTAGCCGGAATAATGTTGGCAGGCCAATATGGACGAATTGAACCTTTAATGGGCTTTGTCCCGGGATTAAAGGCTTTCATAGCAGCAGTAATAGGGGGGATAGGGAGTATCCCCGGCGCAGCCTTAGGGGGATATGTTCTAGGACTTTCTGAGATTCTCCTGGTAGCCCTTCTGCCAGCAGCATATTCAGGTTATAGAGATGCCTTTGTCTTTATAATTCTGATTTTAGTTTTACTGTTTAAGCCCGCTGGACTTCTGGGTACCTTGGAAGGGAGGAAAGTTTGATGCTTTCACGTCGTGACAAATTATATACAGGAATTGCCCTCATAATTTTTCTTGGCCTTCTAGGAATATTGAATAATACCCTTTCCGGTTACCATATGAGATTAATTAACCTAATTGGTATTAATATAATTTTGGTAGTAAGTTTGAACCTAACTAACGGATTTTGCGGTGTATTTTCCCTGGGACATGCGGGCTTTATGGCTGTAGGAGCTTATGTTTCTGCTATTTTAGCCTTGCCACTAACAAAAAAAGCTCTCGTTTTACCGGAGCTTCCTACTTGGCTGGGTTCTATCGAAGTGAATTTTTTGTTGTCCTTAATAATAGGGGGATTAGTTGCTGCTTTTTTCGCTCTTTTGATTGGTTATCCTGTATTGCGCTTGAGCGGTCACTATCTGGCAGTAGCTACTTTAGGATTCTTAATTATTATACAGGTATTGATTACTCAGCTGAGCCATATAACTAGAGGGGCTAGAGGTATTAATGGCTTGATTTCTTATACCAACGTCTGGTGGGTATGGGGAACAGTGATAGTAACCATTTATGCTGTGTGGAGAATAGTAAATTCTTCTTATGGACGAGGTATGTTGGCTATTAGAGAGGATGATCTGGCTGCGGAATCTTTAGGTATTAATTTGACTTCTCACAAATTGTTAGCTTTTTGTGTGGGGGCCTTTTTTGCAGGGGTTGGTGGAGCTCTATGGGGACATCTGATTACTGTTGTTAATCCCTTATCTTTTGATTCCAACCGTACCTTTAATTTAGTAGTAATGTCTGTAGTCGGAGGAATGGGAAGCATTACGGGAGGAGTAATAGGAGCAACTTTGATGACCATAGTCCCGGAGCTTTTACGTAATCTAGAAGTAGGAATCACCATCTTTGGTATGTCTATTCCTCCTTTATATGGTTTAAGTCAGATCATCTTGGCAGGAGCTTTAATATTAGTAATCTTTTTCCGGCCCCACGGTTTAGTGGGAAACTGGGAATTTAACTGGAATTTTCTCAAAAAAAGTAAAAATATCTCAAAAACTACACAAAACTTGTAATAAAAAGCAGGAAAAAAGGTGGTGATTGTGGAAATAAAATACAGTATTTTCAGTTTATATTAAATTCAACAATTTATTATTATGGAGGAGGTTAAAGTTAAGAAATGAAAAAAATTACAGCTTTTCTTCTAACCTTGGTTATGGTATTTGCCATGGCGGGTTGCGGTGAACAAAAAGATGCTGCAAAAGACAACGAAGCTGCTGCAGGTGAAACAATTAAAGTGGGAGCTATCTTCAATCTTACTGGGGCTCAAGCATCCCTTGACGGCCCGTCTTTAAATGGATTTAAATTAGCAGCTAAAGAAATTAATGCTAAAGGTGGAGTATTAGGAAAACAGATCGAAGTTATTTCTATTGATGGCAAAACAGACCAAACATCAGCAACTAATGCTGCTCTTAAATTGGCAGAAGAAGATAAAGTAGTTGCCATGGCCGGATTTAGCGATTCTAACTATGCCTTGGCTGCAGGACCTACTGCTCAGGAAGCAGGTATCCCCTTTATTACTACTGGTGCTACGCTTCCCAGTCTACCTGAACAAGTAGGTGACTATTTCTTCTTAGCTCCTTTTGGTGACGATGCACAAGCATATGCTGCTGCCGATTATGCTGTTGAAAAGTTAGGTAGTAAAACAGCTTATATTCTAAAAGATACGGCTATGGATTTCACTATGAATTTGGCTGCTTATTTTGAAGAAAGATTTAAAAAATATAATGGTGAAGATGCAATATTATTAGAAGATACTTTTAAAACTAATGATCAGGATTATTCAGCTCAGATTAATAGATTAAAAGCCATGAAGACAAAACCTGAATTGCTCTTTATTTCTTCAGGACCTTCCGATTGTGGAATAATTGTAAAACAAGTGAGAGAAGCCGGTATTGATATCCCAATTATCAGTGGTGATGGTTTCGATACTCCGCTGTTAATTGAATTAGGTGGCGAAGGTGCCAATGTTGATACATATTTTGCTACTCACACATGTTTGACAAATGAAAAAGAATTAGTTAAGAACTTTGTTACTGCTTATCAAGAAGAATATTCAAGAGAGCCGGAAAATGGCTTTGCAGCTCTCGGTTATGACACTATGTACTTAATTGCTGATGCTATTGAGAGAGCAAATTCTGAAGATCCTACCGCTATCCGTGATGCAATTGCTGAAACTCAAGGCTTCGAAGCTGTTACCGGAACAATTAGCTATGAGCCCGGTAACCGTGTGCCTAAGAAATCAGTATCTGTCCTTAAGGTGGAAGATGGTAAATTTGCTTTTGTAGAAGAGGTTACCCCTTAAAATTAAGTTATTTAGTGAATGTTTAGCTGGGTTGGCAGTGATGTCAACCCAGACTAGTTTTGTCTGTAGGAAAAAGGCTTGGCACAAGCCAAAGTTTCTTTATATAATAATTATGTTGGATTATATTTCTAGGAGGGACTATAGATGGGTATTTTAATGCAAATGACAGGTAATCAGTACTTAAGCAACAAGGATAAGTATGATAAAGTAATAATTTCTGTAGGCGCCTGTGAAGACCATGGGTATCATCTGCCATATGGGAATGACACTCTGGTTTCTTCAATCTTAGCAGAAAAGGTAGCTGAACAAGTAGAAGGGATGTTAGTGCTTCCTCCTATCAACATTGGTATGAGCGAACATTATGCTCACTTTCCTTTTACCTTAACACTTCAACCGGAAACCCTTATTGCAGTACTGAAAGATGTGCTAGAGTCTGTAGTTAAAAATGGAATTAAAAAAATATTCATAATGAACGGACATGACGGAAACATAGCTCCTATTGAAATTGCCACTCGTTCTATTAAAGTAAAATATCCCGAAGTTAAGATAGCATCCTTGGATGCATGGTGGGTAACGGCCGGTAAATTATTACCTCCTGATACTTTCGAAGTGTGGAATGGTTTAGGTCATGCCGGTGAAGGGGAGACATCTATTGCTTTAGCATTATTCCCTGAATTGGTGGAAATGGAACATGCCCGCGGTGTAGTGCCCGATTTACCAGAAAACGTAGAAATTAAGTGGAACTTTGCGGAGCTTACTAATACCGGAGCCACAGGAGATCCTTCCAAAGCTACGGTGGAAAAAGGTCAGAAGATGGTCGATGTTCTGCTGAAAGCTGTAGTTGACTTTATTAAAGAAATGGATGCTAAAGATTGGAATTACTCTTCTAAAGAATCAGATATGTAAAAATTGCATAAAAAACAAGCTCGTAAGATATTGCTCTGCGAGCTTGTTTTTTTATGCTAGTATTTTAGAGAAAATATTCTTGTTGGATTTTCTTAACAATATCAGGAATTCTATCTGATACCTGGGGAATAGAATACCCGATAAACAAGGGTGAAGTGAGAAAACGAGGAACGATTTTAACAATTATCTTGTTATGGAGATGGTAAAAAAATAAGTTATAACTGGTGCATTTTTTCTTGTGGTAATGATTTAAAATATAATGAACACCTATTTGCAGATAATCGGACATTTTATTAAGGAGAGAGAGATCATGTAGAATAACATTTAATTCAACAAACCCCACTAGGGGTTGAGTAGAGAGGGTAAATTCCACATTAGGTTGTTGATCAATCAGTATTCCGGTAAAATGTTCTTCCTTGATGTTCTGATGATAATCTATTTTTTTTAAGCCAACTATTTGCATGTGAGGGTGACGAATAGTTCCTCCCGAACGGGGTCCATGATTTTTGTAATAAATAACCGATTTAAATAAACCATTGTTTTCCATGTTAAGCCAGTTTCTGACACCAAAGGAGATTAATCTGTAGAGATGTTCTTTAGAATACAAAGATAATTCAGAATTACAATCTTTTGTTTCTATCAATACAGTTTGAAAAGTATCTTCCAACACCGGATATTTATTCTTAACGAGCAAGATATCACCATCTTGATCAAGGATGTTTTCTAAACTTTCACGATCACAAAATGGGCATTTAACCTTCGGATCAATGATGTTTTTAGGCTTCAGTTCACCATAAAAGGAATTAAAGTTAAGATGAGAAGTAAAATCCATTAGCACACCTTCTTAATCGTAGGAATTGCAATTATATATGAGAAACGCTTTATTAATATTATATAAGATATTTAAAGTAATTAGGGTAAAAAAAATAATTATTATCAGAAGTATATTTACCCCACGTTATTTAAAATGGTAAAGTATTAAGGATAACAAAAATATGAAGGATATAAGTAGGAAAAGGATAAGGAGGAAAAAAAGTGGTCCAAGCAATTACAGGGAAGGTATTAAGTAATGAGCTAGTAGCGCCTGATTTTTATAAATTGGATGTATTTGTTGGTTCTATGGCGGAGGAGATAAAACCTGGACAGTTTGTGATGGTTAAGGTAGCTTCAGGGCTAGAACCTTTTTTACGCAGACCTATCAGTATAAATAGTGTTAATATAAAAGAAAGAAACCTTTCTTTAATCTATCAAGTTATAGGTAAAGGTACAAAATTAATGACTAACATTAAAAGGGACCAAAATCTAGAGATAATGGGGCCCTTGGGCCAGGGATTTACTTGGAAGGGGACAGATAAGACAGCCGTTCTAGTTGGCGGGGGTTGTGGTATAGCACCTTTAGTTGCTTTGGCTCAGGAACTAAAAGCTAATGATAAGGATGTATATGTTTTATTGGGGGCACAAACTAAAGACAGGCTAATTTGTGAACGGGAGTTTAATAAGGTGGGAGCAAAAGTACAAGTAGCAACTGACGATGGTTCTTGGGGGTTTCATGGTTTTGTTACGGAACTTTTAGAGAGATTACTAGCTCAAGTCAAGGTTGATCAGCTCTATTGCTGTGGGCCTCTGCCTATGACAAAAATAGTAACAAGGATTGCAGAAAAGAATTCTTTACCCTGTCAGGTATCTTTAGAAGAACGTATGGGTTGTGGTATAGGTGCTTGTATCGGTTGCGTTTGCAAGACCCAAGATCACCACGGCAAAATAGATTATAAAAAAGTTTGTACAGATGGCCCTGTATTTGACAGCCGAGAGGTGGTATTTGATGACTAAGCTAGCAGTAGATATTGGAGGAATAAAACTAAAAAACCCTGTCATGACGGCGTCGGGGACTTTTGGTTTTGGACAAGAATATGCACAGTTCTATGATCTGAGTTTATTAGGAGGGCTGGTTGTTAAGGGAACTACCCTTAATCCCAGGTTAGGAAATCCGCTACCCCGCATTGCTGAGACCCCTGCAGGCATGCTAAATAGCGTAGGACTACAAAATCCTGGAGTTGATTATGTTATTGAAAAGGAATTGCCCTGGTTAAGTAAATACGATGTTTCCGTGATCGTAAATGTATCGGGTCATTCTTTGGAAGAATATGGAGAAATAGTGGAGCGTTTAGACAGAGCAGAGGGAGTAGATGGTGTAGAGATTAATATTTCTTGTCCTAATGTTAAAGAAGGTGGCATGTCTTTTGGAACTGATCCTGCTATTGCCGAGGACGTTATTAAGTTGGTGCGTGGCAAAACTAAATTACCGGTGATAGCTAAACTATCTCCCAATGTTACAGATATAGCGGAAATTGCTAAAGCAGTGGAAGCAGGAGGGGCAAATGCCGTATCTTTAATTAATACTGTTTTAGGTATGGCTATAGATATAAAAAAACGGCGACCAGTTTTAGCTAATATTGTAGGAGGACTTTCCGGACCTGCTATTAAACCCATCGCTGTGCGCATGGTATGGCAGGTAGCACAAGCAGTGAAAATACCTGTTATTGGTATGGGTGGTATAGTCAGTGTGGAAGATGCCTTAGAGTTTTTCTTAGCAGGGGCCAGCGCCATTGCCGTAGGTGCTGGGAATTTTCATAATCCTAGAGCGGCAGTAGAAATCGTTCAAGGATTGGAAAAATGGTTACAGGAAGAAAAGATAGAAGATATTAGAGACATTATTGGGGCATTGGAACTTTGATAATGGTGCTAATATCTTTTCACCTTGATTAAAGTGAGCAAGATAATAATCCCTAGCAGTAAAATAATAGTTTCTATTAGGCTGCCTTCAGGTCCAAACAAACCTCCTGTTAAGTAAGTCGGACCTGATGTTTGCAGATTAATTAAATTATAATTACCTAAATTAAGCCCACTGACTTCCAGCCCCAAAAGATTACCTTCTGACCAATTCCAGGCCCCATGCAGGGCGCAGATCCCCCATAGATTCTCTTCCCAGATAACATAGAGGGCGGCAAATGTCCCGAAAAGAATCAGGTTGGTAAAGGATAATAAAGTAATGTTGGGATTGAATAAATGGAGAATAGCGAAAATCAAAGATGATATTAAGATACCTAAGTATACATTGTGACGTAGGCTTATAACAGGGAGAGACCATCCCCGTAAAATTATTTCTTCTGCTGCTCCTTGGAAGAGCCAACCTATCAGAAAAATAAGTATAGTTTGATAGGTAAGAAAACTAACAGATACATGAGGAACTGCATACCCTAGTAGAATTAAAGTTATGGCATAGCTAAAAATCATGATAACTCCGAGAATAAAACCTCGTAGATACTGGGGTATTACTTTGGTACGGCCTGTAAATCCTAAGCTAGAGATATTTCTTTTTTCTATATATTTAACCCAGGCAAATAAACATAAAATAGTAGGACCATAGCTCATAAGCATGCTGATGATAAATATCATAGCAATTCCTGGAGCTTTTGTTGATTCTGCATATCTGGTTAAAAATTCACTTAGTGGAGCGAAGAAGATTTGGAATATTAATGGGATAAAGAAAATAATGGTACCGATCAGAAGAACTACTAAACCAAAATGGGGCAGATATTTACTTTTCTTTGTCATAGCAAATATTTTATTGTCACTAATATTAAAAGTAGACATTAAGGTTCCTCCTTTGTGGAAAGCAGATCACATACTATTCTATTATATATTAGTGTGTAGTATACCTGGTGAAACTCTTGCAAAAAGTGTAATTATATTATTTTTGGTGTAGAATGAAATTTGGAGGATTCGCAGGGAGGTAATACACAAATATGAATGATCCTAATGGAATTATCAACGTTGTAATTATTGGAGCTGGAGCTGGCGGCACTTCCATTCTCAAGGCTTTATTAAAAATGGATAAAGTAAATATACTGGGGATAGCTGATGTGAATCCTGAAGCTCCCGGTATGCAATTGGCTAAGGAGAAAGGAATAACAACATCCTTAGATTTTAGCACGTTACTTCACGACAAAAGGGTAGGAGTAATCATTGAAGCTACAGGGGTTCCGGAGGTGCAAGAAAGAATCAGAAAAGAAAAGTTGCCTCAAGCATCTTTTATGGAATCTGCAGCAGCATATTTGATGATTTATCTTATTGATAAGCATGAAGAAATGGTAAAAGTAAAGGAATTGGAGGAGCATATTGGTACTATTTTAAATTCTGCTCAGGAAGGCATTCAAGTGGTTAATAATAGTGGCAAAGTTATATATGTCAACGATTCTTTTTGTAGGATCACAAAATTGATTCGTGAAGAACGCCTGGGACAGAATATCTTTGATGTATCACCCAAAGGGGCTTTGGCGGAGGTATTGCGAACTAAAGAACCCGTCTTTGGCAAGGTTAATATTATCAAAGGTAAGCAGATAGAGGTACTATCTAATGCTTCCCCTGTTATGGTAGAGGGGGAAATGCGAGGAGCCGTAGTAGTATTTCGCGATATAAGTGATATTAGGAGAATGGCCCAAAAACTTGAAGAGAGTAAAGAGGTCATAAATTACTTAAAGGAAGAGATTAATAATTTAGTAGCTCCTAAATATTCATTTGCTGATTTAATTGGCAATAATGAAAGATTCTTGAAGTGTATTAAAATAGCACGTCAAGCTGCAGATAATTTATCTACAGTGTTAATAACGGGAGAAAGCGGTACGGGTAAGGAACTATTTGCTCATGCTATTCACAAAGAAGGTTCTAGAGCTGATGGACCCTTTATCAAAGTAAATTGTGCTGCCATTCCCGAAACTCTTTTAGAAAGTGAATTGTTTGGTTACGAAAAAGGAGCCTTTACGGGTGCGACGAAAGCAAAGATGGGGAAATTTGAACTGGCTAATGGTGGTACTATCTTCCTTGATGAAATTGGAGATATGAATATTGTTCTACAGGCTAAATTATTAAGGGTTTTGCAAGAAAAAGAAGTAGAACGACTGGGGAGCAATCGCCCGCAAAAAATAGATGTGCGGATTGTAGCGGCTACTAATCAAAATTTACTTAAACATGTAGAGCAGGGCTTATTCCGCCGCGATCTTTATTACAGATTAAATGTAATTAATGTGGATATCCCCCCTTTGCGGGACAGGAAAGATGATGTACTGCTCTTAGCCCAGCATATAATCCAAAAATTAAATAAGCGACATGGCAAAGAATGTGTTTTGAGTCAGAAAGGACTAACCCTGTTAGCACGCTATGATTGGCCCGGCAATGTACGGGAATTAGAAAATTTGTTAGAACGGGCCGTTATTTTATCGGAAGGAAAAGTTATTAGTATTGAATTAGTGCAATCTTATTTTTCTGCCAGCAGTTTACATGAGACAGAAGAAATATTATCTTTAGCTGAAATGGAAAAAAGATTAATAAAGAAGGCTCTGGATGTGTATGGTAGGGATTTAGCAGGAAAGAAAAAGGTGGCTAAAAAGTTAAAGATATCATTAGCTACCTTGTACAATAAGCTTAGCAAATACAAAATGACTTAAAAAAAGTAGAAGTTTTTTCTAAAATATAGAAACCTTAAATTAAGCATAAAATATGGGGCTGATAATTATCAGTCCCATATTTTGGTTCTAGATATTAAAAACTGGAGTCAAGAGAAGATATTTAGATCTCTGTAATAGCAAGGGTTTTGTGAATTAGTGATATTGGTACTATAATTGCAATAATATAAAAATACATAATATTGCTAATATTATAAAATCAAGAGGAGGAGGAATATGGATGATTTCAGTTATTATTCCCGTTACGCTTTTATTAGGAATTATTTTAATTAAGCGTATACCTTTTATTGGTGGGGAGATCAGGATTGGTCTAGTTGTTGCAGCTTTATCTGCTCTAATTTTAGGTGGTATTTATTCTCCTGTAGAATGGATGAAAGCCTGGCTAAGTGGAATTGACAGAATATCCTGGGTTATGGCCTTAGCCTTATTCGGTAGTATCTATGCCGAGTCTCAAATTACCATGGGTACCATGGAAACCGTTTTGAACAGTTTACGGGCTCGTTTCGGTCGTTCCCCTCGGGGGCTTATTGTTACTGTTATTATCGGATTAACAATAGCCGGGTCTTTATTGGGTGATGCCATAGCAGCTGCCGCCGTTATTGGTGTGCTGGTAATTACTATTATGTATGAGATGGGAATGAGACCTGAACAAATTTCCGCTTCTATCGTAATGGGGTCTTGTTTGGGTTCCATTATGCCCCCTATTTCCCAAGCTCTTTTTTTATCTGCTTCTTTAATGGGATTGGAATCTCCTGACCCCGTATTAAATATAGGATATTTTACTGCCTTAATAGGTGTATTTTTAATTTCCCTATATATAACAAGGTGTTTTATTAAAATACCTGCTTTGCCGGATCACTTAATTCCTGAGAAAAGGGCAGGGCAGATTTTAAAAGAAGGGTGGAAAACCTTAATACCTCTTAGTGTGTTAATTATTATTATTGTTTTACGCTCTGGTTTCGGGATTGAACTATTAAATCTTGTTAATCCTCTTTTTGCTCCTATCAAGGATGTCCCCATCTTGCAGGGAATAGATTTCGCTGTTGTGAAGGCCATAATTGTCGTGACGCTTATTAGCTATTTCTATGCTCCTGTGCGTAAAAATGGCTTACAAGTATTAAAAAGAGGCTTAAGTAACGTCAAAACAAGCTTAGGAATTCAAGCGTGTGCAGGTTTTATGATTGGAGCTTTCTATGCAGCAGGGCAAATTCAAGCTGTGCAAAGTTTTGCTCAGGGCTTAAGCGAACATGTTTTAAAAATAGGAGGGGCCTTGTCTTTAATGCTGGTGGGGATGTTGACGGGCTCGCAAACTTACAGCCCAAACGTCGATATTTACTTTCTTTGGACCGGCCCTGCAGGCCATAGGCGTAGACCCTGTTAAAGTTGCCATAGCCGGCGGTCATTTAGCTTGTGCAGGGGAAGGATTTCCTCCCGCATGCTTAACTACTTTCGTGGTAGCGGGACTTGTAGGGGGAATTATTAACAAAAAAGTTGATCCCTTGCGTTCCATGTTTTATTCCAGCTTTTTGTGTATCTATTTCCTAATAGTAGGGATCTTCTTTATGTATATATGATGTGAGGAGGTTTTATAGTGTCTTATAAAAAAGAAAAGGTTATATTCCAGGCTTTTGATGGTACGAATATTAATTGTTTGAAATTAACGCCTACTCTTAAAGGCGCACTACGGGTACCGGCGGTATTGTTTCAGCCGGGTAATAGGATGACCCCTGATGACTATTTATGGCTTTTAGAGCCCCTGGCCCGGGAAGGTTGGTTAGTTTATGGTATTTATCAGAGAGGCCATGGTTCGGGAGTCCCTGATTGTAATGATCGAGGAGGGCCCATACAACAACAAGATTTGCAGCTGGCGTTAGATTTGGTCAAACGAGATGATTTAGTGGATACAGAAAGAGTTGCTTTAGTGGGGCATTCTAATGGTGGTCATATGATACAAAGGCTGGCTGTGCAAGAAAGTGTAAAATGTCTTGTACCTATGTCTCAGATTTCTGATTGGTATCTTTTTGTTTCTTCTTCTCAAGATTATCTACCGGATTATTATAAGGCAGTTACGGAAGAATTTGGTGGTAGCCCGGAAGAAAATCCTCAGCCTTATTGGGAACGGTCTTGTTTACATTTAGCTGAGCAAATCGCAATTCCTGTCTTAACAATAGTGGGCGGGGATGATACTACTACACCACCTCATTTAAGTCGGTTAATGCACGAAGCCTTGGTAAAAGGTGGGAATCAGAGGGCTGAAATGGCGGTGATCCCTGGTGTTGGTCACTTCTATGAGGTTTATGCCTTTGATGGATATTTGACGAAGAAAGTTGCTCAAATAGTAGTTGATTGGCTGAAAAAAATTCTGTAGTATTTTTAAGAAAAAGCCGTCTTGTACGGCTTTTTTAAATTAGAAGAGTTTTGTTCTAAATATTAAAATCATATTCTAATTATTAGAAGGGTGCTAAAAAGAACATTATTATTCATATATAAAAATATAAGAAAATTTAGTCTTCTAAAATGTAGAATGTTTAGTAAGGCAGTAAAAAGTAAAAGCCTTGCGGCAGTAGGTTGCTGGAAGGTTATATAATTGGCACAAATATTGCTTGATATATCTACAGAGTAAGTTATTTAAGTTGATATATAGTGCTGGAGACGATAGAAAAGGGGAGGTTGAATCATGAGAGTAAAGAAACATCCTATTTTAGAGGAGGATACCAGAGTTCCTGACGCTATCATTATAGTTGATGGCAAGGAAATACCTGCTAAGGAAGGAGAACCTATAGCAGCAGCACTTTTAGCGGCGGGTATTCGTAAATTCCGTTATACAGCTAAAGAAGGAAAGCCGAGAGGTATCTTCTGTGGGATTGGACGTTGTACTGATTGTACTATGACGGTAGACGGCCAGCCCAATGTTCGTACTTGTGTAACTCCGGTAAGAAACGGAATGATAGTTGAGACGCAAAAAGGTCTGGGAAGGTGGAGTGATGAACAATGAAGAAAACACAGACTGCTATAATTGGAGCTGGACCTGCCGGTTTAGCAGCAGCTATAGAAGTAGCTAAAGCTGGGGGAAAAGTTACATTAATTGATGAAAACGGACGGCCTGGAGGACAGCTCTTTAAACAAATTCATAAATTTTTCGGTTCCAGGGAACATAGAGCGGGAACACGGGGTTTTAATATAGGTCAGCAGTTGCTTAAGGAAACAGAAGATTTGGGAGTAGAAGTCTTATTAGATTCTCCCGTATACGGTCTGTTTCCTGATAATATTATTAGTTATTTGCATCAAGGAAAAGAACAAGGCCTGCAAGCCGAAAAAATAATTATAGCTACCGGGGCAACAGAAAATCCCTTGGCTTTTCCTGGGATCACTTTGCCCGGAGTAATGGGAGCAGGGGCAGCCCAAACAATGATTAATGTGAACAGAGTTTTACCAGGCAAAAAAATATTAATGATTGGGTCCGGAAATGTGGGATTAATTGTTTCTTATCAGTTGATGCAGGCTGGGGCAGAAGTTGTAGCTTTAATTGAGGGAGCACCTCAAATAGGGGGCTATGGGGTCCATGCAGCTAAGATTAGAAGAGCCGGAGTACCCATTTATGTATCTCATACAGTGAAAAAAGTTATAGGGTCAAATGAGGTAGAAGGTGCTGAAATAGTTGCCTTGGATAATAAATGGCAAATGATTCCTGGTACGGAGCAGGTTTTAGATGTTGACACTGTCTGTATCGCAGTAGGCTTAACGCCTTTAACGGAATTAGCTTGGATGATGGGATGTGAATTTACATTTGTACCTACTCTTGGTGGCCATGTTCCTAAGCATAACCGGGATATGCAAACTACCTTATCGGATGTATATATAGCCGGGGATATTTCCGGGGTTGAAGAGGCCAGTACAGCTATGGAAGAAGGTCGTTTAGCAGGCATAGCTTGTTCTGAATCCTTAGGTTTATACTCCCCTGAAAAAGCAGCAGAGTTGAAACGTGATGTGTGGAACCGCATGGATACTCTACGAACGGGTTCTTTTGGAGAAAAGCGACGGGATGCTAAAGAAAGTCTTATTAAACAATCGATAGGAGGGCTAGCATGAATAAGGGTGTAAGATATACAGGTATGCCATCACTGGAAGAACTGCAAAATTCTCCGGGAACACCAAGCTTAGAACGCATAGAAAAAGGATCTGTAGCCTTTATTGAATGTGTTCAGGATATACCTTGTAATCCTTGTGAAAAAGCTTGCCCCTTCGGAGCGATAACGGTGGGAAACCCCATTACTAATTTACCTAGTTTAGATGAAGAGAAATGTACGGGTTGTGGGGTCTGTATTGCCAAATGTCCTGGATTGGCCATCTTCAGAATTCATAAAAATTATACTGATGATACGGCTTTAGTAGAATTTCCTTATGAATATTATCCCTTGCCGCAGAAGGGTGAAGAAGTACCATGTGGAGATAGAGCGGGGGAATTTGTGACCATGGGTAAGGTTTCGTCCGTAAAAAATCCTAAAGCCTATGATGGAACCTCCGTAATTACAGTAGAAATACCCAAAGAGTTTTACAAAGATGTGCGGACAATCTGTCGAAAGGGGATGAAGTAGATGAGTTGTTCCGATGATAAAATATATATTTGCCGCTGTGAAGAAGTTACCAGAGAAGATATAGAAAAAGCCATTGCAGATGGTGCTACTACTTTAGCCGGTATAAAAAAACGTACCCATGCCGGGATGGGACTTTGTCAAGGACGTACTTGCAGCAAATTAATAACCAGAATATTAGCAGAGCATGGCATAAAACCCGCTGATGTTTATCCTCAGACTTCTCGGCCACCTGTTAGGACAGCCAAAATAGGTGATTTTGTAGAGGAGGATGACGTATGAATAAAAAAGCAGATGTACTTGTTATAGGCGGGGGAGTCATTGGTACTTCTATTGCTTATTATCTAGCCAAGCAGAAGAAAAAAGTTATTTTAGTTGAACGCTATGACCATGCGGCGGGAGCAAGTGGTTCTTGTGATCAGATGATTATAATGCAGTCTAAGAACCCCGGTGTACATTTACAATATGCTTTGGCCAGTGCGGAAATGTATAAGACTCTAAGCCAAGAACTTGATTATGATATTGGTTATCATAAAGAAGGCGGCATGATCTTAATTGAAACGTCAGAAGAAATGGAAGTAATGGAGGACTTTGTAGCCAGACAGAAAGAGATTGGTTTGCAGGTGGAAATACTAACACGTAAGGAAGCAGCTAAGCATCAGAGGGGGCTAGCTGAACATTTGGTTGGCGCTACCTATAGTCCCCAAGATGCTCATATAGATCCCATGAAACTCAACTTGGGCTTTGCTTATGCTGCTAAAAAGTTAGGAGTAGAAATTTTATTAAATACAGAAGTTACCGGAATAATACAGCAAGGGAATAAAGTAACAGGAGTAGAAACTAATCAAGGGACGATTTTGGCACCTTTAGTAATAAATGCGGCAGGAGCTTGGGCTCCACTAATTGGCCAGATGGTAGGTTTGGAGCTTCCCATTAAGCCGCGGCGTGGTCAAATAGCAGTTTCCGAACCGGTAGCCCCTTATGTAAAAGGAGATGTTCTTTCAGCTCGTTATATAGTAGCCAAATATAATCCTGATATCCTAGAGAAATCAGATGATAGAGCTGTACAGTTGGGAGTAGGATTAGCTCTGAGCCAAACGGAAAAAGGAAATATATTGATTGGAGCTACCCGGGAATTTGTGGGTTATGATTTAGGAAATACAAGGGAAGGTATAAAAGAGGTATTGAAAAATGCTACTCGCCTTGTTCCCGGATTAAAGAAAATGAACTTTATTAGAGTAATGTCCGGAGTGAGACCTTATACTCCTGATGGTTTACCTCTGGTTGGTTTTGTGAAAGGTCTAGAAGGATTCTTTATGGCTGCTGGACACGAAGGAGACGGCCTAGCTCTGGCCCCTGTAACAGGAAAGATGGTTGCTGATATTATTGAGGAAGGTAAAACCTTTATGGATGTCAGCGCTATCGATCCTAACCGTTTTAATTTATAAATTTAACCTTGAAATAAATAAGTTATTTAAACACGGCTTGACAGCCGTGTTTTTTTTTACATAGTATTAGGGTTAGGAAGCAAGGGCAAGTGGAATTCCCTTTAAATAGTTTGTTACAAGACTTGAAAGGTTGAAGATAGTATGAAAGAAATAAAAATTTTAATTATCGACGATGATCCTAAAATAAGAGCAATGTTAAAAAGAAGTCTCACTTATGCAGGGTATACTGTAGTAATGGCAGAGGATGGTATGGCGGGATGGGATAGTGTTATTAAAAATAAGCCTCAGCTTATTATTTTAGATATAATGCTACCAGAAATAGATGGATTTGAAGTATGCCATTTATTAAGAAAAGAAGAAATTGCTATTCCTATTTTGATGTTAACTGCCAAAGATGAAATTCGCGATCGGGTTAAAGGGTTAGACTGTGGAGCTGATGATTATTTAGTGAAACCTTTTGCTCTGGAGGAGTTATTAGCTCGGGTAAGGGCTCTTTTGCGTCGCAATAGTAGGGAGCAGGAAGTATTAGAATTTGAAACCTTAAAGGCTAATACCAAAACATATCAAGTATGGCAGGGAGAAAGAGAGGTCGAGCTTACACCTAAAGAATTTAAGATATTAACATTGTTTATGGCCCATCCCAATCAGGTAATAACCAGAGAAAAACTAATGGAAACTATCTGGGGTTACGATTATGAGGCTGAATCTAATGTGCTAGAAGTGTATATAGGATATCTACGACATAAACTTGAGGAAGAGGGAGAAGAAAGATTAATTCATACCGTAAGAGGTGTAGGTTATGTTCTCAAAAAGAAGTGAGCTGCCTGTACGCTGGCGCTTGACTCTGTGGTATACGGGATTACTGTGTACTATTCTACTTATATTAGGTGGTATGGTTTATTTTTTATTGAACTATTCTCTCCGCGGGGAAATGGAAAGAAGTATAGAGAACAAGGCTAATGAAGTTCTTAAATCAACTAAGGTGGTAAGCTCATTACCTTTTTTTTTAAGACAAGTAGTGTTACCTGATGTTGAAGTTTTTGCCGCTCCCGATATATACGTGCAAGTTGTAACTAATAAAGGGGAGGTTGCAGCTCGTTCTAAGAACCTTAGTCAATACAGTTTACCCCTTAATTCTAAGGTGTTTGAAGATCTGGCAACTGGTAAAAGGGGCTTTTATGAATTTAGTGTCGAAGATGAGAAATTGTTGATGATAGTGAAGCCTATTCAGTTTGAAGATGTTGTTGTAGGTTTCCTTCAGGTAGCTCGCCCCCTTAAGCCGGTTCTGCAAACCCTAGGGCGTTTAAGGATAATTCTCATAATGGGTGGCCTTGCTTCCCTTTTGGCTTCTTTATGGTTGGGATGGTTCATGTCAGGAAAAGTATTAAAACCTGTTACTCATATTACGGAAGAGGCTAGGAAAATAGGAGCAGAAAAGGATTTTAAACGGAGAATATCTTATCAAGGGCCTAAAGATGAATTGGGGATGTTGGCAGTAACTTTCGATGATATGCTAGAAAGCTTAGAGGAAGCATACAGTAAGTTGGAAGACTCTTTAGAGATGCAAAAACGTTTTGTGGCCGATGCTTCCCATGAGTTAAGAACACCATTAACTTCCATCCAAGGTAATGTAGATTTTTTATTGCAGCTGCAAGAAAGTAAAGGTAACAATGAAAATATTAGGCACGAGGCTTTAGCTGATATATCCTCAGAGACTAAGCGCTTGTCACGTTTAGTAAAAGAGTTGTTAACTTTAGCTAAGGTAGATGCCGGTTTAAAGCTTTCTTTGGAACCGCTGGAGCTTTATCCTGCTTTAGAAGAGATTGTGCGTAAGTCAAGATTTTTAGTAAAAGGACAGAATTTTGCAGTTGAAATTAAAGAGGCAAAAGGCGTATACATTAACGGAGATAGAGATTATTTTCAGCAATTGCTTTTAATCTTTTTTGATAATGCATTTAAGTATACTCCACCCCACAAGGAAGTACTTTTTAAAGTGAAAATAGTAGAAAATTGGGTATCTTTGCTAATCGAAGATGAAGGTGTGGGTATTCCTGCCCAGGATATTCCTCATTTATTTGAACGCTTCTATCGGTCAGATAAATCCCGAACGGGTGAAGGAACAGGACTAGGTTTGGCCATTGCTCAGTGGATTGTTAAGGAGTATCAAGGAAAAATAGAAGTACAGAGCACAGTAGGAGAAGGAACAAAATTTATAATATATCTTCCTTTTTTCAGGTTATTTTAAGGTTTATGAGTTATTATTTAGATAACAGGTAAAAGATGTATTATGGGCAAATATAGTAATAGGAGGGTGTTTGTAATGAGTAAGTTAAGAGTTAATAAGTCGCTAGTGTTGTACACTTTAATAATTTTTATAGCAGGCATATTCTCCACGGGCGTTTGGCTAACAGTAGAAGGATATGATCTGCCTTGGAATAGTTCCCAGGATATTGTGCAAGCGGCAGAAGCTGCCCAGCAGGTACCTGCTTCTGCCTTCTTTGGGCCCGATACAATTCAAAATATAGTGGAGGGGGCTGGGGAGGCAGTAGTTAAAATAGAGACTACCGTTAAGGTAACAGGGGGAGCCCAGGATCCTTTTTTTGATGATCCCTTCTTTAGAGAATTTTTTGGCAATAGCTTTCGGGCAGTACCTCAACCCCGGGAAAGTACAGGCCTGGGATCAGGCTTTATCATTTCTACAGACGGCTATATTTTAACTAATGATCATGTGGTAGAAGGTGCCACAGATATAAAAGTGTACTTATCAAGCAGACAGGAACCATATGATGCCAAAATTGTGGGAGAAGATGCAGAGCTGGATTTAGCCATAATTAAGATAAATGCAGGTCACAATTTACCTGTTTTAAAGTTCGGTGATTCTAATCAAACTAAGGTAGGTAACTGGGTGATAGCCATAGGAAATCCTTATGGATTGGATCATACCGTGACTGTCGGTGTAATCAGTGCTAAAGGACGACCTGTGAATATTGAAGGTAGGCAATTTAAGAATCTTATCCAAACGGATGCGTCTATAAACCCGGGAAATAGCGGGGGCCCTCTGCTCAACTTACAAGGGGAGGTAGTTGGCATTAATACTGCCATTAATGCCCAAGCTCAAGGAATTGGCTTTGCTATTCCTAGTTCTACTGTTCAACAAGTATTAGATCAGTTGATGACAAAAGGTAAAGTTGAACGCCCCTGGTTAGGAGTATATATTCAGCCTGTAACTAAAGAACTTGCTGAATATTTTGGACTGGCTAAAGCGGAAGGAGCTTTAGTTGGTGGAGTAAGCAGCGGTTCTCCGGCAGAAAAGTCCGGTATTCAGTATGGAGATATAATTTTAGAATTTAACAAGAAACCTATTGCTAATCCTGATGATCTCTTGAACGCTGTGAAAGAATGTAAAATCGGAGAGAAAGCAGTGCTTCTAGTTCATAGGAACAATAAAACTCAATATGTGAGTGTTACTATTGGTGAGAAATAGCCAAAAGTCAATTTTAAAAAACTGGCACTTTAGACAAGTGCCAGTTTTTTGTGGGTAAATAACCGAAATTTGCTAATTTAATTTTATTAAGTGGTGAGGGAATAAGTAATAAGGGAGATTTATCAATCTACATTAGAGGATCTTCTTCTAAGAACAACCAGGGATTGATAACTGTTGTACCGATGCTAATATTCCAGTGGAGATGGGGTCCCGTTAAACCTATTTTTCCACCTTTGTATGATTAGAAAATAGGGGGAGTTGTAATTATATTGCTAGTGATAGAGATAGTATCAGTGTTTTGACATTTTTCTATGTAAATTGCTAAATAATCTCCCGGAAAGATAGCTGTTTTAGAAAATCTTACATTAGGCATATCTGTGGTTAGGGAAGAAATTTCTTTTTTCCATCAAAATAATTCCATGACTGCTTTTTTAATGTCAGAAAAAACTGTTTCTATGTCTCTTGTGCCATCGATAATAATAATATTTTCTCCTTCTGCCTGTAGTTTTTTAGCAATTGCAAGATAATTATTGCGAATATTTATTAGAGTTTCTGTTTTTTCATATAGTTCTTCATGAAAACGGGAATCGTTTCTTCTTTGCACGGAAGCATTAACAGGTATTTGTAAGAATATAGTAAGGTCAGGTTTAAGTGCATGTTTATTGATTTGTTGTAGCCAATCTAAATCTACCCTGAGGGATTGATAGGCGTAAGAAGACAAATAATATCTATCAGAAACGACGTTAACTCCTTGAGCTAATAAGTGGGATAATCCTCCTTGTTGTTCAGCTTCGTTGGGACAATATAGATGATCTAAACGGTCTGCTGCAAAAAGAAGTGCCATAACTCTTTCATCTAAGGGTTTTAGACGTTTAGCCAAAGCTTGCCGAATGACACTGCCTACAGGACCGTCGGTTGGTTCTTTAGTAAAATATGCTTTACCATAAATATTTTTATTAGCAGTAAACCACTTTTTCAATAAACTTGTTTGGGTAGTAATTCCAGAACCATCCACACCTTCTAGTACTATAAATTTTCCATTATTTACCATGAAAACCACATCCTCTTTGATACGCATATTGTCTGTTTTTATTTTTTTATCAATAAGACCTCTTTGTATTATACAACATATTTTCCTCAGATTTGCGGATACTATAAATGATCTCTAAATTTAAAATTCAAGGAGGATTGAGTTAGTATATGAATACTAAGGTAAACAAGAGGGTAACAGCAGTACTTCTTATATTTATTTTTCTTTTTGCTGTCCTGAGTTTCACGGCGTGTAGTCCCCAGAAGAGACCAGCTCCTGCCCCGGATCAGCAAATGCCTGCTCCAGGTCCGGATACTACTCCTCAGGCCACCGAAGATAATAAAAAAGCAGATATGCTAGCTTCTAAAATCAGTGATATGACAGAAGTAAATTCTGCAACAGTAGTACTAGCTGATACCAGGGCATGGGTAGGTGTAGACTTAAAAGCAGAAACAAATTTAACAAATACAGTTAAGGATAAGATTATCGATATGGTAAAAAAAGAAGATAAAAATATTCAATCTGTATATGTTACTGCTGATGCTGACACAGTTACTCGTTTGAGAAACATTGCTCGCGATATTGCAAGTGGAAGACCTTTATCGGGCTTTATAGATGAACTGAATGAAATAGGAAACAGAATAATGCCTATGCAGAAATAACATTTTTTTATATAATGAAAATGATATAATCCATCAGCATTTTGCTGATGGATTATCTATCTTTAGTATTCTTTTTCTTCTAGGGATAAATTAAAATCTTGATATTTTTTTAAAATAGTAGGATTATCTTGAAAAAATTTAGCTAAACGAAAAAATGCTTTAAAAGTTTCTTTACTAAGATTATGTTCAATCCTTTCTACATCATAATGAATATTATTTTTAACGCCTATTAATTTAAGAAAAACAGATAAAATTTCGTGCCTTTTTAGAAGAAAATCACCGACTTCCTCACCATTTTTTGTTAAATAAACAATTCCGTAAGGCTGATATTTTACATAACCTTTGGCATGAAGCTTACGAAGCATGTTAGAAACAGCAGATGGTGAAACATTTAAAGCACTGCTTAATTCTGTTATTTTTACATGATTTTTTTCTTGATAGAGGCGTGTAATCATTTCTAAGTAATCTTCCATTGAAGCTGTAAGACCTTGGGCTTTTATATTTATATTTTCATAACCTCGGGCAGTATAAAAATCATGAGGATTTTTCATAGGCAATACACTTCCACAAGTTATAATTATAATAATACGTGATATAATATATTTATTTTAATGAGAGACAAAATATGCATTACTGCATTTCTATAAGATAAACAAATTAATAGGAAATCCAGAACAATATCTTGTAAATCTATCTATAAGTAAGGTATTCTGTAAAATATAACGTAACATTGACCTGTACAAAAATAAATGACATGGATATAATTGCAAACAGTAATAACGCTGAATTTTTCATCAGGAAATGCGGGGGAACCAATTATTAGGGGTTAATCCTTATAGGTAGGGCTTTTTCTTCCAGTCCGAATCCGTCAGCTAACTTCGCAAGCGTTGGAGGAGTGGACCGCTATTATTTATTTAATATAATTTAATCCTCCAGGCTTGAAGGCCTGTTTTTTTATGTTTAATTTAAGTTTTTATATAACTATGAGATAAGGACTGACAGTAAATGAACAAAATAAACATTAATAACGGTAATAATGGAAATGAGGTACAAAAGAGGAGTTTTACACCTACCCAGGTTTTGGCTTTAGGTTTTATTGGAGTTATTTTTATAGGTGCAGTGCTTCTTTCCCTTCCTTTTGCCACTGTGGACGGAGAGGGAACAAATTTTTTAGATGCACTATTCACATCAACTTCGGCGGTTTGTGTAACCGGCTTAGTTGTCGTAGATACTGGTACATATTTTACTTTATTTGGGCAATTAGTGATACTTTTGATGATAGAAATCGGTGGCTTAGGATTTATGACTTTTGCTACCCTTATAGCTATCATCATGGGGAGAAAAATAACTCTGAAGGAAAGAATCCTTTTGCAGGAAGCCTTAAATCAAATGAGTATCGAAGGTATTGTGAGACTAGCTAAATACGTTATCCAAATCACATTCGGAATACAAGCCATCGCTGCCCTGATTTTAGCGGTGCGTTGGTCTGGTCAATTAGGTTGGGGTAAATCTTTATACTATGGGATATTTCATGCGATTTCAGCTTTTAATAACGCAGGTTTTGATCTTTTTGGTAACTTTAGCAGCCTTACTGGCTATGCTACAGATATAGTTACTAATATTACTATCATGGTGTTAATAATAGTAGGTGGGTTAGGATTTTTAGTGCTCTCGGAATTATATACTAACAAGGGGAAAAAACTTCATTTGCATGGGTATGTTGTTTTAAAAACTACTACTTTCTTAATTATTCTAGGAACCGTAGTTATATTTGCTCTAGAATATAATAATCCTAACTCTATAGGTGATATGAGCATGCCCCATAAATTTATGGCTGCCCTCTTTCAATCCGTTACTCCCAGAACTGCCGGGTTTAATACAATAAACATAAGTGATCTAAAGATAGCAACTCAATCATTTATCATGGTTTTAATGTTTATTGGTGCTTCCCCAGGTTCTACCGGAGGAGGAATAAAAACAACTACTTTTGTGGCTGTTGCTATGGCGTTGCTGGCAACTATTAAAGGTAAGAGTGACGTGACTATGCGCGAAAGAACTTTACCTAGAGATTTAATTCAAAAAGCTATGACTATCACACTTATTGCGCTAACGTTAATACTTATAACAACTATAGTATTAACCGTAACAGAACAAGGAGATTTTATGGCCCTTCTTTTTGAGGCGGTTTCAGCTTTTGGTACGGTAGGTCTTTCCCTAGGAATTACAACCCAGCTTACGTGGATTGGCAAAATAGCTATAATGTTTACCATGTATGCAGGTAGAGTGGGAATTTTAACTTTGGCTTATGCGTTGGCCCAGAAAAAAATAATATCATTAGCACAAATTAAATATCCAGAGGAACGTATTTTAATAGGGTAGGTGTTCCGGTTAAATGCCAAAACAGTTTGCAGTAATAGGTTTAGGAAGATTTGGAATCAGTGTTGCTACTACATTAAGTGAATTAGGACATGATGTTATTGCTATCGATAATTCGGAGGCTGCAGTGAAAGCTGTTGCTAATTTGGTTACTCAAGCGGTACAAGCCGATGCCCGGGATGAACAAACTCTGCGGGCATTAGGTCTTAGAAATCTTGATATGGCAGTAGTAGCCATTGGTGACGATATTCAGGCTAATATTTTAATAACGCAGATGCTTAAAGAAATAGGTGTAAAAAAGGTTATTTCTAAAGCTATGAATCCAGTGCATGCCAAAGTCTTGAAAAACATAGGTGCCGATAAAGTTATTTCTCCTGAGAAGGATATGGGTGTCAGAGTTGCCCATAATTTAGTTTCTTTTCATTTTGAAGATTGTATCGAGCTGTCTAATGACTACAGTATGATAGAAATAAAAATACCTGCCAAATATGTTAATAAGACCTTGAGGCAAATCCAAATGGGAGCCAAATATGGAATTAATGTGATGGCTATCAAAAAAGGTGATGAGGTCATTGTTTCTCCTGGTGCAGATGAAGTAATAGAAGAAGGGGATCTTCTTATTGTAATCAGTGAAAATAAGGCTTTAGCCCATTTGTCTAAAAAAATATGTGATTGAGTCATTGCAGATTAAGTAAAAATAAATATTACCAAACTTGCCCTAATTATATATAATAATACTTTAGGAAGATATTTTAGATAGCCAATGAGGAAGAGGTGATTTTTATAAACATATTAGTATATAGCTTTATGGCTGGATTAGTAACGGGACTTGGGGCCTTGATAACTATTCTTATCAAAGAACCTTCTAAAAAGTTATTATCTCTAGCTTTAGGTTTTGCATCGGGTATTATGATTGGTATTTCTACAATAAGCTTGATACCGGAAAGTATGGAAGCGGGAAGTTTTACTCTCTGCTTCTTGGGGTTTGTCAGCGGAGCTGTTTTTTTGTGGTTAATTGACGTTTCTCTGCCCCATATTCACAAAAATGAGACAAATTGTGATATGTATATGAAAATGGGATATTTCATTGCTGCCGGGATTGCTTTTCATAATCTTCCGGAAGGTATTGCAATTGGTGCAACAAATGAGGTATCCACCCAATTAGGACTTTATACAGCTATATCTATTGGGATTCACAATATTGCAGAAGGTTTAAGTATTGCAATGCCTTTGTGCATGGGGAAAGTTGGTAAGATAAGAATTATATTTATTACAACTATGACCGGTTTGGCCACCTTATTAGGAACAATAATAGGATTGTTTATGGTAGGGGTTTCTCAAGGTTTTATTTCTTTTTCATTAGCATTTGCAGCTGGAGCTATGATATATATTTCTAGTGATGAATTAATTCCTCATAGTCATAGTGTACATAGTCATACAGCTAACATGGGTATAGTATTAGGTATTATGTTGGCCTTATTATTAAAATAAATAATGAAAAACCAACGAAAGAAAAAAAGTGACTCCCCCCCAACAGTTAGTCACTTTTTTTATAACGATTAAAAAAATTTTGAAAAATTATATTAAGTTAACGATTTTTTTAGCGTCAGGATGTACAACATAATAAGTAATTTCAGTACCGGTTCTTTTGCCTTCTACTATACCTGATGACTTTAATTTGCTTAAATGCTGGGAAACAGTAGATTGTGGCATGTCAAGGCAAACCTGGATTTTACTTACATTACATCCTCCAGTTTCAACTAGGTTTTTGACAATGCAAAGGCGTACAGGGTGAGCCAGTGCTTTTAGCATTTGAGCCTTTTTTTCTAGCACTTTTAATTGCTCTTCGTTAATTTTCATGATACCAATAACCCCCGTTTATACTAAAACTTGTAATATTCTAATAATTTAATAATAAAACAAATAAAGGAAAATGGCAACATAAATTAAAAATCTCTGGACTTATAGTGGCTATTCTGGGAAAATAATCAGTGTGACACAATAATAATTAAACTACTCTTAATAGGGGAGGTTGTATGATTGCTTGAATTAAAAAATATCTCATTTACACTTGATAGCGATAAAGAGCCAGTAACAATACTAAAAGATGTTTCTTTAAATCTAGAGGATAATAAATTTTATGTGATTACTGGTCCAAATGGTGGAGGAAAGTCTACCCTAGCCAAAATAATTATGGGGATTTATCAGCCCACAGCCGGCAAGATTATTTTAGATGGTAAGGATATAACAGAGCTTCCTATTAATGAACGGGCAAAGTTGGGGATTGGTTTCGCGTTTCAGCAGCCCCCACGTTTTAAAGGAATAACTGTACGAGAACTATTAAAACTAGCCAGGGGTGAGCAAAAAGGATCGGGCTGCAATCATTTATATGATGTGGGTCTATGCCCCAAAGATTACGCAGATAGAGAGGTTAATGCCAGTCTGTCCGGTGGTGAATTAAAAAGAATTGAAATTGCAACGTTATTAAATCGAGACCTGAATGTAGCCATTTTTGATGAACCGGAAGCGGGTATTGATTTATGGAGTTTCAGTCGCCTTACAGAAACATTTAAAGAGATGAATAATAAGAACAAATCAACAATGGTGATTATTTCTCACCAAGAAAGAATCCTGGAAATGGCCGATGAAATAATCTTAGTTAGTGAAGGAGAAATCCAAGAAATAGGAGAGAAGAATGAAATGCTCTCCCAGATATTGAGTAAATGTAATTGCGATATGGCATGTCCCGAAAGAGGTGAAGAAAATGTTAAATGCTATTGATAAAGAAATGTTAGAGGCTATAGCTGATATACATGATGTACCCATAGGGGCATATAATATACGGAAAAATGGTGAAGGTGTAAGTAAAAAATCTACAGCTAATATTGAAATTCGACCCAAAGAAGGAAAACCAGGTATAGATGTTATTGTAAAACCAGGTACAAAGGGTGAAAGTATTCATATCCCTGTAATTATAACAGAGACAGGCATGAATGACCTGGTTTATAATACCTTTGATATTGGGGAAGGGGCAGATGTTTTAATTGTAGCAGGGTGTGGAATTCATAATCCGGGCAACAATAAATCCCAACATGATGGTATTCACAATTTTATTGTACGCAAAGGTGCTCGTCTTCATTATATAGAAAAGCACTATGGGGCTGGAACCGGTGAAGGGGGAAGGGTCCTTAATCCCAAAACTATCTTAGAAATTGAAGAAGATGGTTATGCAGAATTAGATATGGTGCAAATAAAAGGGGTAGATTCAACAAAACGTTATACAGAAGCAAAAATCCACAAAAACGGACACTTACTCGTATCGGAAAGATTACTAACCCACGGGAAACAGTATGCTGAAACAGAAATGATCATAGATCTGGTAGGAGAAAATGCAACAACTCAGGTTATTTCCCGCTCTGTAGCACAGGACAACTCCAAACAGATCTTTTATCCTCGTGTTATTGGCAAGGCTAAATCACGGGGACACGTACAGTGTGATGCTATCATTATGAATAATGCTGTTGTTCGCTCTATTCCCGAAATTGATGCACGCCATGCAGATGCCCAATTAGTTCACGAAGCAGCTATAGGGAAAATTGCAGGAGAACAAATAATAAAGCTGATGACTTTAGGACTTTCCGAAGAGGAAGCAGAAGAAAGAATTCTACAAGGCTTTTTAAAATAGGGTAAACTGTAGAAAGACAAGTTAGTTATTGGCATTTAATTATGCTGATAACTAACTTTTTTTGTTGGGATTATCTATTTAGGGATACCTCACGTAAAAACTATTGTACTAGCAAATTCCTCATTACTGTAAATTATGAGAGTTAGGTAGCCACCTTCTATGGAGTTATGGTAAAATTTATAAGAAGTAATAAAAACAAGTTTCTACTAGCAAAAATAGAAAGTGAGTAGATGTAGATGTGGGTTAAATTATTAATTATAATGATCGTTCTATGGGTCTTACAGGGCTTCTTAACGGTATTTCAGTTAATGAATTTGAAAAAAAGAATAGGTGAATTAGAGAAATATGGTCATGTAGGTATGGGTGCTGTAAAGGGGCGTTTTAAGGCAGGAACCATGGTTTTAGTGGCTGGCAATGAGGACGGGGAAATTGTAGAAGCCCAGCTTATGCAGGGACGTACCATATTTGCTAAATTTAAACCTTATCAAGAGATCATAGGTTTAAAATATTGGGATGTATTAGCCGAAAGTAAAGAAAAAGAGGGCAATTTATCACAAGCTTTAGCAAGGGCTATCAAGAGTTTAGAACAAAAATATGAAGAAGAGAATTAAACGGTAAGTATAAAACCTCCGCCTAAAAGGATGGAGGTTTTGTGCTAGTAGAGTGCCGGCAAATTACATTTTAAAATTCATGTTATAAAAGGTAGGGGTGGTAGGGATATAATAATATTGATTAAATAACATAAGATATAATATTTCCGATATGAAATGGAGTGTGAAAAAGAGTGAAATTATTTATTGATACTGCTAATGTAGAGGATATCAAAAAAGCTAATGAGATGGGTGTTATCTGTGGAGTAACTACTAATCCCTCTTTAATAGCTAAAGAAGGAAGAGATTTTCAGGAAACAGTCCGGGAGATTGCAACAATTGTAGATGGACCTATCAGTGCAGAGGTTATTAGCTTAGATGCGAAAAGAATGATAGAAGAAGGAAAAGAGTTAAGCAAAATTCATGAAAATATAGTTATTAAAATACCTATGACGGTAGAAGGGCTTAAAGCCGTCAAGATGTTAAAATCATTAGGAATTAAAACAAATGTCACTCTGGTTTTTTCTGCAGCTCAAGCCCTTTTGGCAGCTAGGGCAGGAGCCACATATGTTAGTCCTTTTTTAGGGAGATTGGATGATATAGGAAATATAGGGGTGGAACTTTTAAGGGAGATAGTAGATATATTTACGGAACACGATATTAAGACGGAAATAATTGCAGCCAGCATTAGGAGTCCCCTTCATGTGATAGAAGCAGCAAGAATAGGAGCAGATATAGCTACCATACCTTATAATGTAATTATGCAAATGACTAAACATCCCTTAACGGATCTTGGCATAGAAAGATTTTTAAAAGATTGGGAAAGTGTACCGCAAAAAAAGTAAGCTTGTATTGAAACTTTGGCTATAATTCCAAGGCCCCTTCTTTAATAATTTCTGAGACAGTAGGATGAGGGAAAACTAGGTTTTGTATGTCTTCTATAATCATATTTTTTTCTATCATCAGAGCAGGTCCGAAAATTATTTCTGAAGCATAGTTTCCCAGTAAATGAGCGCCCAGGAGGCGTTTGTTTTTTTTATCAATCAATAGCTTACAAATCCCGTTACCCCCTTCATTTTCCGCAATGTACCTACCGCTGTATCGCATGGAGAGGGAAATAGTTTTATATTCCAGACCTTTTTCTTGGGCGGAAGTTTCTGTTTCACCACATCCTGCTACTTCGGGATTAGTGTAAATAACAGCAGGGATGGCTTGATAATTCATAACACTTTCTTTACCTAAAATAGTACTGATACATATTTCTGCTTCTTTGTAGGCCGTGTGAGCCAGCATAGACTTGCCGTTTATATCGCCGGCGGCATATACATCAGGGATATTTGTTTGGCCCAATTCATTAGTTATGATAAAATCCCGTTCCGTGTTGAGTCCAATATTTTCTACACCTAAAGCTGCAGTAGCAGCTTTTCTACCTACACTCAAAAGAACGTTTTCTGCTTCTATAGTATCTTGACCTTTGGGACCTGCGATAGTTATGGAATTATTATTAATTTGCATAACCCGGGAATTTAATAAAAAAGTAATGCCCTTTTTTTGATAATCTTGTTGTAAAAGATTTGCAATATCTAAATCAATGTTACCGCCGATGTGATCTAGCATTTCAATAATCGTGACTTTACTGCCTACAGAATTAAAATATGAAGCCATTTCCAGACCAATAACACCTCCACCGATGATAGCCAGGGAGGAGGGGATGGCAGGTATATTTAAAATTTCACGGTTCGTTACAACAAAAGAGTTTTCCAGACCTTCCTTGAGACCAGGGATAGGAGGAATAACAGGTTCGGAACCGGGAGCCAGCAGGAGCTTCTTTCCCAGGTAAGAGGTATCGTTAACTTGTATTGCAAAACCTGCCGGTTTCTTAGCAAGTATTTGCCCTGAACCTGCTAAAATTTCCACATCGTTATTTTTTAAGCGTTTTTTTATTCCGGTAGCTAAGATTTTAATTACCTTGTCTTTTCTTTTTAGAACTGTTTTATGATCAAAGACTACATTTTCTGCAGTAACCCCATATTTATTGCTGTGGCGAGCATTATCGTAGAGTTTAGCTGAGTAGAGTAGAGTTTTAGAAGGGATGCATCCTTCATTAAGACAAACTCCACCGATCTTGTTTTTTTCAATTAACAGAGTTTTTAATTTTGCTTTCCCAGCCAGATCAGCAGCGTGATAGCCGGCAGGACCTCCGCCGACAATTATTAAATCATACGTCATTGTAATTCCTCCGTTTTCTTACCTAAAGAGTATAATTAAAAGACAAAAGTTCTTTAATTTAGTAATAGCGCATTACAACTTAGATTATTCCTGTGATAAAGGAAAAATATTGTAAAAAAAACTCTTGTAAAAAATGCAACCCTTTGTTTATTTTTTGTGTCTAATAAATAGTGAAACTTGGAGGAGATACATGGAAAATGAAAAGCAATTACTAGAGGGGATAACAAAGGGAGATGCAGAGGCTATAGAAACATTGGTGATAAGCTTCAGCGATCCCTTATTACGGGTAACAACAGCCATCACAGGGGATGTTTCTTTAGCAGAAGAAGTAGTACAGGATGTTTTCCTACAGGTATGTGACAAGATTGAATCTTTTCAAGGAAATGCTACATTTAAAACTTGGATCTATAGGATAGCCGTCAATACTGCTAAAAATAGACTACGTAATAGGTGGGCCAGAAAAGTATCTTGTTGGAATGAAATATCTGAAAAGGCTAAAGGTGCTAATACCGATTCTCCGGAGGAATTAGTTCTCAGAAAGGAAAACCAAAAAGAACTCCTGGAATGTTTGGAGATACTACCTGTTTATTATCGTTCTGTACTGGTGCTGTATTATTTAGAACAATTAAAAATAACGGAAATTGGCCAGATCTTAAAGAAACCTGAGGGTACCATAAAAAGTCAACTAGCCAGGGGAAGAAAGTTGCTCAAAGATATTATGATCACAAAAGGAGTGGGGACTCATGGTTAATGAGGACAAGGAATTATATAACTTTATGCAAAAAGGGCTACAAGATCTAGCTTATACTCAGGAAAAGAAAAAAGCATTACAGCATGTTATAAAGCAGCACATGTTACAGCAGCAAGATAAAGGGTGGAAGAGATTGTTTAAGAGGATAAGTAACTTTATGAACACTACTTATGAAGTATCCTTGTTGCATGTAGGTGCCGGTCTAGCCGCAATAGTTATAATTGTCAACCTTGCTTTATTTAGTGGTAGCATTCCTGCTCTCCAGATGAAAAGTAATACATCTCAGGTGGCGTGCTATCTTCAGCAAACTACTGTAAATCAAGATGGCAGCATACGAATCGTTTATGTACCCATATATGAGGAGGAGCGATGATGTGGGATATTAAGGTAAAAGGAAAACACCTGCTATTAGTAGTTATGGGACTACTCTTGTTAGGAGTAGTGGGATACTTAAATCTACCCAACTTGCTTTACTGGCGGGCAGAATCTTTGGCATCTCAGGGAAGAACGGGAGAAGCCCAAATATATTATGAAAGGGTAGCCGAATATTTTCCTAAAAGTCAAGAATCGGCCAAAGCTTTGTATTTTTCGGCTCAAAATGATGCAGGGCATCTAACTGATGGAAATGGTCTCGTTTATATATTTTCTGACTCTACAGGGGGGGCAAGTAGCGCTGTAGAAAATAACCCCCTGAAGGCTATTGAAAAATTCAAGAGAGTCTGTGCAGATTACCCTGAATCTCCTTGGGCTAAACATGCTCTGCGGGAGCTGGGCAGAGTTTATTACAGCCTAGGAGAGTATGATGAGGCGGAAAAATATTTACAGGAATCTTTGGCAAAGAGCGAAATGAGAGCAGTAGAGAGTACCGAACTTTTAGGCGATCTTTATTTGAAGCGGGGAGAAGGGGAAAAAGCCTTAGCCTTAGCAAATAAAAGTTTAGAAGAGAGACCGGGTTTTTGTCCGCTAAATATGATGGAATTAAAGGGGCGGGCTTTACTGGCTACAGAAAAATATGAGGAAGCCCAAGCCTTATTTGAAATGTTGCCGCAAAAAGCGGAGAGTCAGTTTAGTGATTTAGCTAAAGAGGAGGATTTAGAAACAAAAAATTTAAATGTTGAAATATGGGAAAAAAAGGCTCAAGGGTATCTGAGAAAGCTGGAAGTCATGCAAAAAAGTGAAGGACGGAAAGCTGTAATCCACGGTCAGGTATCTTTGGGAGGAAAGGCATTTTCTAATGTGAGCGTATATTTGGTAGATAGAAGACTTCATGAGAACTATTACACAGGGAGTACCCGAGATTTACCCCGTGTAATAACTGATGAAGAGGGAAAGTTTAGCTTTTCTGACCTAGTGCCGGGGACATATACGGTAGGTCTAGGGGTACGACCGGAAGAAGTAAAGGGTTATACCATTAAGCTTACACGGGAGGACATTAGGGTAAAAGCAGGAGAAAAGAAGACCTTTAACTTAAGTTTTAGGCCCACTATCAAGCTGGAACAGCCGTTAGGAGATAAAATTACAGGAAATAAATATACTTTTAAATGGGAAAAAGTAGAGGGAGCTGCTAGCTATAAGTTATCAGTAGGACCTGTAACCAGGGATGAGAAAGGGAACATTTGCAGTACTTACAGAAGTGTATTACGTACGGATATTAAAGAGAACCAGCTGGTTATAGACTTTAAGAAAGAACGAGAAAAGACTAAATTTAATGGTGCTATTTCCTGGGATGAGGGAATATCACCCAACTCCGTGCTAGGATATTTTTATGGCAAAGGCGAATATACCTGGGAGGTTACGGCCTATGACAGTAAAGGGCAGGAGTTAACCAGCAGTAACGGCTTTGGCTTTTATTTAAAAAATAAAGAGTTACCCCTCTTTTCTCTGGAAACAGGAAGCTTTTCTAAAGCAGATCAACTCCTGATGGATAGGAAATATGAAGAAGCAATTCACGCCTATGAAGAGATACTCCAAGAAAATCCCCGTGATGCTCACAGTTTGCTGGTCTTGGCAAGATTATATGATTTCGGTTATAAAAGCTGGGATGATCAAGACCCCGTAAAAGCAGCTTTGTATTATGAAAAGCTATTGGAAGTGGAAGATACCCCACAGGGGAGAAGAACTTTAGCCCAAACTTACTATAAACTAGAGAAATATCAGCAAGCTCTACAGCTTTATAAATCTTTACGAGGTAGTTCCTGTGAAGATTGGGATATATATTCTCAGACAGGAAAAATCCTTGTTATGTTGGGTAAACCCCAAGCAGGTTTAAGGGAGCTGGAAAGAGCTTTAAAGATGGAAAATGGCCAATATATATATTCTTATCCAGTAGCCCTATCTCTCCTTCTGGGGGATCAAGGAAAGGCCTTAAATCTTGTGGAAAAGGTTGATGGGGGCATTTCGTATCTGGATTTGCTTCAAGAATATAAGCAAAAGGGTTATAGAATTAATCCCCAGGTGAGAAGTGCTTTTTTGCGAGGAGAGTATAGTAAGGCGTTAGAACTTTTAGGAGATACGGATCATGATTTATTTATCGAAGGACTTCTTAAATATACAACGGAGAATTTAGATAGGAGAGAAAAAGTAGAGACTGTGCTAAACAAGATGGAACCTGGTTTATTGAAGGAACTGTTGAAAATGATTGTTGATTAGTAGGAGAATAAAGCAAAATAAGAAAAAGGAAATAAAGAAGATATAAAAAAAGCTCCGATAGTATTGGGGCTTTTTTTACTAGAAACATATGATCTAATAAAATCTTATAAACTGACACTATGGACATATATGGTAAACTTAATAAAATGGGCGATAATTCAAAAATCAAGAAGCAGAAGTTTATTTTTTAGACTACCCGATAAAAATACAAATAAAAAGTAGTAGAATAATCTTGTATTATTATCTATCGAATAAACCAAGTATATTTTGGGAGTGGAGTGGATTATAGTTATAAGTGGAATTAAGAGTTCTAAGATTTTTAGGGTTAGAGCTTTTTTTATTAGAATATCTACCCAATGCCAAATGAATCCAATACCAACACTAAAGAAGAACAGAAGAGGTTTCGTTTGGTAAAAAAGTTTAATGGATAAAACCAAGGAGGTTTAACAATAGCAAATGTGGTGAAAGTCGCACACCATTTTTCATTACTATTTGTGCCGCCAGCGACAGCGGCGGAATGGAGAATCACTATGAAAAATCATAGCTATAGAAAAAATAAAAATCTAAAAGGTAGGGAAAGGCAGACACAACTGCAGGTTTTGGAACCTGTAGAATTAATGATATTTCTAATGGAAAGAATGCCTGATCAATCACGTAACAATATTAAATCCTTATTGCTCCATCGCCAAGTATTGGTAGATGGAAAAGCTGTTACCCAATACAATCATTTGCTACGGAGGGGACAGGAGGTAATTGTTAACTGGTCACTGGTAAGGGATAGAGAGGTAGACAAAGGCCTAAGCAAAGATTTAAAAATTATATATGAAGATGCGGAACTCATAGTCATCGATAAGCCAGCGGGGCTTCTAACGATAGCTTCTGAAAAGGAAAAAGAGTATACAGCTTATCGCCAATTAATGGAGTATGTACGTAGAACAGATAGTGCCAATAGGATATTTATTGTCCACAGACTGGATAGAGATACGTCAGGTGTTATGTTATTTGCAAAGAATGAAGAAATAAAAAGACTATTTCAGAATGGGTGGAAAAAGCTTATGGTGGAGCGTGCATATATTGCAGTTGTTGAAGGACGGGTTAGTAAAAAAGAAGACACGATAAAGTCTTGGTTATTAGAGACGAAAACCAAGCTTATGTATTCCGGTTCTAATCCTGGAGATGGGTTGGAAGCAATAACCCATTATAAAGTACTTCAAGATACAGCAAAGTACTCTTTGCTGGAAATGCATCTGGAAACTGGGAGAAAAAATCAGATACGTGTTCATATGAAAGATATAGGCCATAGTATAGTTGGTGATAAAAAATATGGAGCAAATAGCAATCCCATAGGACGATTGGCCTTACATGCTCATATTTTAGCTTTTCGTCATCCTATAACAAATGAATTAATGCGTTTTGAAACAGAAGTGCCCAAAAAGTTCTCGCGGTTGTTCAAAAAATACTAATCGATAAGAATATGAAAAAGGTTGCACTAAGAGAGGAGGATGCCCATAATGGAAGGAACTAAACGTGAAAATATAAAACAGGGAACAAAAGTTAGAGTTGTACAAAAACAAGATCAACGTTCAGGGAAATTAACAGAAGGAATTGTTCAAAGGATTCTTACAAATTCCCATAATCATCCTCATGGTATAAAAGTAATGCTTGAAAGTGGTATTGTAGGTCGAGTTAAAGAAATTATAGATTTATAGGGAATACAATTGCAGTTATTAAAAAATGGGGCAGTCCCAAAAGTAAAATAACTTGAGGGATATGCCCCATTTTTTATATAATATTTTTTTGTTTTTTCCCGGCAAATTCTATTGCTTTTAAGGCTAGAATTTCTAAGGGGTCTACAAAATTCCCTTTGAATTTGAATAAATCATAGGCAACAGATAGCTCTGTACAGCCTAAAATCAAGACGTTAGCTCCTTGGTTATTCAAGTCTTTAACAGTTTCAAAAAAGTCTTTTAAATCAAGAGTTTCTTTCCCTTTCTTTATATCATAAATAAATTCTGTTACAAATTTTTGTGTGTCTTTACTAGGCTTTAATATTCTCATGTTATATGCTCGGAAAACTTCATCATATATGCCTGAATTACCTGTTCCTTCAGTAGCCAAAAGTCCGATTTCTTTTTCCGGAGCATATGTTTTAGCTATATATTTTGCTGTTTCCTCTATCATGTTGAGAAAAGGAATAGTAATGCTTTGTGCTATTTCTTTGTAAAAATAATGGGCAGTATTGCAGGGCATTATTAAATAATCTGCGCCCATTCTTTCAAGCCTTTGGGCAGATTCAACTAGATATGTTATAGGATTTTCGCCTAAACCGACAATGTACGCAGTTCTGTCCGGTATTGTTGTATTGTTATCAATTAAGATAGGTAAATGTTCTTGATCACTTTGGGCATCAGTGAATAAAACTATCTTTTTTAATAATTCCGTTGTAGCCAGAGGGCCCATTCCACCGATAATACCTAAGATTTTTATCATATTTAATTTTCCTTTGCATAAGCTTTTTTTACATTTATATTTACATTTCTAGCACTTTATTCGGAACATTTAGTTCACCTTCTGTTGCAGCTATTATAGTTGCAGCGGAAGTATCACCTACTACATTTATACATGTTCTGGCCATATCAAGTATTCTATCGATGCCGCCTACTAAGGCTGCGCCTTCAAGGGGTAAACCTACCGATTGAAGTACCATAGTTAACATGATAAAACCTGCTCCCGGTATCCCGGCAGTACCAATAGAACCTAATGTAGCTGTAAGTACGATCGTTGCCTGCTGAGCAAAGTTTAAGTCTAAGCCATACAATTGTGCCACAAACAAGGCACACACACCTTGATATAAAGCGGTGCCATCCATATTGATAGTTGCACCCAGGGGAAGGACAAAACTTGCTACTCCATCAGATACGCCTAAGTTTTCTTTTACAGATCTTATTGATACCGGTAATGTTCCTGAACTACTAGAAGTACTAAATGCTGTAATGGCTGCTGGTGAGATGGCTTTAAAGAAATATAAAGGGCTTATCTTGGCGATTGTTTTAACAGCTGTAGAATATACTAGGGCAGCATGTAGTAAACAGCCTAAATATACAGCTAAGATTACCTTAATTAACGGCAATAAAACCTTAGGTCCATTCATGGCAACTACTGGGGTGATCAAGCCAAATACACCATAAGGTGCTAAACTCATAATAAATCCAGTTATTTTATACATAACTTCAGCTAAGCTTTCGAAAAAGTTAATAAAGGGTTTGCCTTTATTCTCGGGTAAGGTTGTTGCTGCAATGCCTAGAAAAAGTGCAAAAGCAATGATTTGAAGCATATTTCCTTGTACCAATCCATTAAGAGGATTAGTAGGAACAATATTTAATAATGTGTCAACAATGGAAGGAGCTTCTGCGGCTGCAACTTCAGCATCAACAGGAATATTGAGGCCTGCTCCGGGATTAAATAAATTTCCTAATATAAGTCCAATTAATACCGCAACCGCCGTTGTACATAAATAATAACCAATAGTTTTTCCACCAATTCTGCTGAGTTTCTTTACATCTCCCACACTGGCAGCTCCTACAATCAATGAAGATAAGACCAAGGGAACAATAATCATTTTAATGAGTCTTAAAAACAGGTCTCCAAAAGGTTTGATATAAGTGGTAGCAATTTCTGGACTTGATGTTAACAAAAAACCTACTATTACACCTCCAATCAATCCAATAAAAATCTTTGTGGTTAACTTCAAAATAACAACCCCCTTTTTTATATTGTGATTTTTTATTATGTTCATTAAATGTTATTCCAGAGATAATAACTTCAGACAATAAAAATTCAAATTAATATAAATTAATTTGAATTTTGGCAAATTTTAACCTACATTAAATATACATTATTTTACATCCTATTTATATCCTAACTTAAATATATTCACTTTGTAAAGATTTATTTTAAGTAAAGCTAACCAGATGATTATATGTGGATAATGTCTTTATTTTTCCTGTAAAAATGAGTGTACCGGAGTGAGGGGTTCCTTTTTTAGAACCTTTTTCACCCGGTACTTATCTTTTATTGATATAGTATTATTTTAAGGGTAATTTAGAAAAACTGAGGATAATGCCTTTGTATCCGGCGTAAGTACTTACAACAGGACCCATGTCTACGGTCATTATTCTGGCAGGATGATAGAGTTCAGTTATTTTTTCTTTTAAGAAATTTGCATCTTCTAAATTATCCACGTGGGAGATGGAAACTATGGAGTTTGAGAAATCATCTTGACGCTCTCCCATAATTTCTAATACTCTTTGTAAGAATTTATTTTTACCACGTACTTTTTCCACCATTTCCACGGCACCCTCAATACCTTCCAATAATACTTTAATATTTAATATTTTTGCTAAAGATCCTTGGAATTTATTGAGGCGACCGCCTTTGACGATATTTTCTAAAGTATCAACAAGAATGAAGATACTCATTTTTTTACGAAAAGTTGTGAGTTCAGAAACAATTTCTTTTAAGGATAAGCCTTTTTCCGCCAGTTCTGCAGCCAAAATAACCTGCTGACCGTGGGCAATGGAAGCCCCTAGACTATCAAAAACAGTAGCTTCTTGGTTGGAAAGTTTTTGTCCTAAACAAGCAGATTGATATGATCCACTTAATTTAGAAGAAATAGTAATACAAAGTACAGGACCTTTTTCGGCTAACTCTGTGAATTTCTGAGCAAAGGCAGCGGGTGTAGGCTGGGAAGTTTTAGGTAGATTTTTAGAAGCCACCATTTTTTTATAAAAGTCTTGAGAAGTTATATCAACTCCTTCTGTATATTCTTTTTCATCAATGGAAACTTTTAAAGGTATCACATGAATTTTATATTTTTCTAGTAATTCTAAAGGTATATCAGCGGTGCTATCTGTAACGATTTGAATCATAATCTTCTCCTTTATAAAGTGGTTTACAAAAAAATAACTCAAGAATACTATAAACTTATTCCAGCCATAAGTCCAGATATCCTGCTGATATATATTTTTTACGAACTTGCACCTTGCCTTTTTTACAGAGATAGGTGACAATTATGTAAATATAGAGATTAAGACTTGAGGAGGGTGTGTTACAAATGGATTTTAATCAAAAAGCCTTACAAATGCATGAAGAAAAGCGCGGGAAAATAGAAGTAATCAGCAAAGTACCGGTGAAAACCAGAGAGGATTTAAGTACAGCCTATACGCCCGGGGTAGCTGAACCCTGTCGTCGTATC
>JAHDSB010000196.1 GCA_018433015.1 Clostridia bacterium
AACTAATGCAGGGCACTGCTTATAATGGTACATGTAAGTAATTCAAGAGGAAAATTCCAACATTTTCCAACTTCAGCCGAGTATATCAAAACTACTAAAAAAATGGGTTACAAATTTGAACTAGACAAGCCTAAGTCTTAAATATCTTTCGTATTACAAAGGACGTCAACCACTCTCAGTTGACGTCCTTTATCTTAATACACTATCCAATTATCTTTATCAATTTTTATTTGATAGTAACTATATCTGTTAAAAAGCCACAGCGATTCTTTTCTGTTCTTGTTGTTTTTTAAGTTTATCGCCAAACAGACATATATTATTTTTTAAATTATCCATTTCAGCTACAATTTTATTAACTTCTTTCCTTTCTTCCTCCGTCAATATAACTTCATCAAATTTATCATTATAAGCAAAATAGTACTTATACCCGTCTACTTCTCCTATTTCATCTACATTTGTGAAGCCTTTTTTTATGTCTGCGGTAGTATAACCTGTAACACCACCATCTTTAAATATACCGAAAAAGTCTACTTTATATTTATTTATTTCTTTAAGTTTCTCTTCTATTTCATCTTCAGATAATCCTTCCAGGCTTTGTAGGAATTGCATATACGCCTGGGAACCATACTCAAATGTCATCCCATCAGGCCCTAAAACCGTTATCCCAACTTTATTATCATTTCTAAGTTCCTTTATAAACTCAGGAAACATTACCCCACAACCTATTTCACTATCCCAAAAAGCATTCTCGGAATCAAAGATAAATTCATTCCCCCCTATAGTATACAGCTTTTCTTCCCTGTCTTTGCTCTTATCTGTATCACTTTCATCATTATTTCCACAACCAACTATAAATGTAACCACTAAAATAGCTAGTAAAATAATACTGTTGAATTTCTTCATTTTTATCATTTTCCTTCCTTAATTTTTTAATATGATATTTTTACACCCGACATAAGTCGCTATAAAATATCCCCCATAGATTACTATAAAAAATCCGGTTGTCATAAGAATGCTAGACCATAAATCGACTTTGCCAAAAAGCTTAATAACATCATTAGCTGCTGTTAATCCCACAACTGAATGTATAATAGCAAGACCTAAAGGCATTAAAAAGTATATTAATATTTGAGTAAATAGAGCCCTATTAACCATGGCTTTTTCTGCTCCAATTTTTCTTAATAAGTCATACCTTTTCTTATTATCTGCTGCTTCTGAAAGCTGTTGCAGAGCAAGAATAGCCACACAAGCTACTAGAAAGACAAAGCCAAGATAAATTGCAATAAAAGTAACTATAGTTTTGGAAGTTATTGATTCTAAATAGATATCAACTTTTGAAGCATTAAAGTCAAACGGTGCATCCTTATAGTCTTTTTTGTTATAAAACTTCAACCTAATATCTTCATCAAATTTCATTGCATCCACAGAATCTTTATAGTTAACATTAAGTACTGACAAGCTGGTGTCAAGATTCTCAAGTAACTCATCATCTACAATTACTATTGGGATTGCAGAAAATGTCATACCATTGTGGAGTACCGTATCTAATATTTTGTTGATTCCTAGTTTTAATTTCACTCCAGAAATTGTAAGTTCCTTGTTTTCCTCTATAATTGTCTGTAAGTATTGACCCATTTCTTCTTTTATACTATTTATTGCATACTCATTTTTGCTAAGACTAATAGGCTCCTTCCCTTGGGTTAAAAGAAGATTGTTGTAATCACTAATACCGATAACATCAATTCTTTTATCTCCGATGAAATCAAAACTGGTGTTTTTATAACCAGGAAATAATATGCTATCATATCTTTCCTCTGCTTCATAAACAGTATACTGTTCATAACTATCTACTTTATCATTCAAAGGATATACTTTATTTAAACTAGAGTATATATCTTTTTCTTTTATATTTTGATCTTCGTCATCATTAAAGTAGAAGAAACTGTTGTCAAAGGGGGTTCCCTCTTTTAAATTTTTGGAAAGTACATTAGCTAGACTCATACCACTTGAAAATGTACCTATTGTGAAAAGTAATACAATGCATATTACACTCATAGAAATATACGTTGTATTTACTTTACTATTTATCTGTCTTAACACAAACATATTAAGGTTTTTAAAATATAGCCCCTTATTGCTTTGGATAAATTTCACCATAAAACCTGATAGTGAGATAAAAAATAAAAGCGTACCAATCCCGCCAAATATAAGGCTTAGTGTAAAGTATATATTTAGATTAATCATGCCATTTGTTAGTATTAGATAATAGGAAATTCCAAGACTTATAATTGCTAGTATAAACAGTGTTATTGAAACCATTATGTTTTTAGTCTTAAGGTTTTCATTTTTATTTTCTGCATATAATAAATTAATAAGTTTGCCTTTAGAAACCGAAATCAGATTAAATACCATAACAACCAAGAAAATTATTCCAAAATATAATATTGCCTTTATCGTTGCTTTTAAAGAAAAGATAAACTTAAAAGCTGTCATGTCCACTTCAAACATTTTAGCTGTAAATATTGACATGAGCTGTGATAAAAATACACCTGCTATCAAGCCTACCACCAGGGCAAATGCTCCTACAAATAGTGTTTCAATCATTAGAATCGTAGATATTTGTCCCTTTTCCATCCCTAAAGTCATATATATTCCCAGCTCTTTTTTTCTGCGTTTGATTAGAAAATTGTTAGCATAAACAATTAAGAACCCCAACACTACCGATACAAACACTGACATATAGCCAAGAACCTCCGAAAGTGAACTCATAGCGGCGTGTTTCATTTTGGTAACATTCATTAACTCTTGTTGAGATTCTAAAGAGTTAAACATATAAAATATACAAACTGCAAAAACAAGGGTTAAAAAGTAAATCGTATAATCCTTGAAACTCTTTTTAACATTTCCTATTGCAAGTTTAGATAACATCATTATTGTCACCTCCTAAGAGCGTCACAACATCAATAATTCTTTTAAAGAACTCCTTTCTTGAATCTTTACCACGAATCAGCTCTGTGAAAATCTTCCCATCTTTTAAAAATAATACCCTTTTGGAGTAACTCGCCGCAAAGGCATCATGAGTTACCATTAAAATGGTCGCATCATCTTCGCTATTTAGTTTCTCGAAACTTTCAAGCAAAACTCTCGAAGATTTGGAGTCAAGTGCTCCAGTAGGCTCATCTGCAAGTACTAGTTTAGGTTCAGTTATCATAGCCCTAGCAGATGCTACTCTTTGTTTTTGTCCACCTGACATTTGATAAGGGTATTTAGATAAAATGTCTGTTATTTCAAGTTTTTTTGCTACTGTCATAATTTTGTTATCAATTTCTTTTGCAGGAAACTTCATTATAGTAAGTGCGAGTGCTATGTTCTCGTAACCTGTTAAAGTATCTAAAAGATTATAATCTTGAAATATAAAACCTAATTGTTCCCTTCTAAATTTTGCAAGTTTTTTGCTTTTAAATGTAGTAATATCTTCATCATCTATATAGATATGTCCGGCAGTTACATTATCTATTGTCGAAACGCAATTAAGAAGCGTAGTTTTCCCACTACCACTTGCACCCATAATTCCCACAAATTCTCCACTATCTACAGAAAAACTTACTTTATCAAGTGCCTTTGTGAAAAATTTCTTGTTTCCATAATATTTTTCTATATTCTCAACCTGTAATAGCTTCATATTATAACCTCACTTTATCCATAATTATAATGTCATTAAAATTATACAAAAAAAAATCATTATGTAACATTGATTCATCTTACATAATACTTACATTTTTGCAAGCTTTCTAAACGCCTTAGTTTATAAAGTGAAGCTACAATCAGCAGACAATTAAATAAAAAAGAACCGTATATCTACGATTCTCCAAAATCCATCATTTTATTTTTGGGAAATGTAATACTCACCGTTGTCCCGATATTAATGTCGGATTGAATATCTATTCGTTGCCCCATTTTTTTGCATAATTTATCGCATATATAAAGTCCTATCCCTGTTGATTTTTTAAACTTACGTCCGTTCTCACCTGTAAAGCCTTTCTTAAATACTCTCCCTATATCTCTATCACTAATACCTATTCCATTATCCTTTATAGAAAGTATCACCTTGTTTTCCATTTCTTTTGCAGAAAAAATGAGAATTAACTTTTCTTGCTTGTATTTAATTGAATTCTCGATAATCTGACCTAAAATAAACTTTAACCATTTTATATCAGCATATACTAAAACATCAAGATTATCTTTAGTTATCTTTGTGCGGTTTTCAATAAGTACTTTTGAGTGTTTTTTAATTGCTTCATTAACAATGTCCTCTAAATTGATTCCTTTGATTATATAATCATTTTCCAGATTGCTCACTTTGGAATAATAAAGGGCCTGCTCAACAAAACTATCTATCTTTTCTATTTCTTCCGACAAGCTTTCGGTTATTTCATTTTTATTATTTTCAACAATTAACATACTTGATGCAATAGGTGTTTTAATTTCATGTACCCAAGTTTCAATATATTCCTTATATTCTTCTGCGAAAATCTTGTATTTTAATATCTCATCATTCATTGATTTGTTAGCAAGTTTCAGAGTATCATAAAAGATTTTTCCTTCTAAAAAGTTTGGCCTATCAAGCATTTCTGATAAAAGATAGTTTTTATCGAGACTTTCATTATTTGCAATAATCTCATTGTAGAAATGCCACTTTTTAACGTATTCAAGACTCAAAACAATAAACATACCTAAAATATTGATTACGATAATTATAGTTATACCATATCTGTTTAGATTAAAAGCCCAGAGAATTACTGTTTCAAATACGGTAATAAATACTACTGAAATAATAAATGTTACCTTATCCTTTAAGAAATCTATTATTTTCATACAACAAAATACCCCTGACCTCTTTTGGTAAGGATGAACTTCTCAATACCAATAGATTTTAATTTTTCACGAATTCTTGTAATATTTACTGTTAAGGTGTTGTCATCAACAAACTGATCACTTTGCCATAGTTCATTCATAATATCATTACGAGAAACTATCCGGCCACTTTGTTTCATTAGTAAATTGAGTATTCTTAATTCATTCTTTGTAAGCTCTATTTCTTTGCCTTCAAACAAAATCTTGCTTTTAGATATATCAAGCATAACTCCATTATGCTCGACCTTTTCTAAAATATTTTGACCTTTATATCTACTTAAAACAGAATTAATTCTCGCTAACAGAATTTGAGAATTATATGGTTTTGTGACAAAATCATCAGCCCCTAAATTCATACTCATAAGCTCATCTAAGTCTGTATCTCGGCTTGTTACAACAATAATTGGCACATTTGACACATTTCTAATCTCTTTACAGAGATGATAACCATCAAAATAAGGAAGATTAATATCAAGAAGAATAAGATCGGAATCTGCATTTATTGCCACATCAATAATGTTCTTAAAATCTTCGCTATAACTGCACTCATAGCCATATCTGCCTAACAAAACGACTAACTCATCTCTTATTTTTACATCATCTTCTATTATAAATATTTTTGACATAATACACCTCTTTATTACCTGGTGTCATTCATGTTTAATGTAATACTACCAGTACCTAAATAAATATGACTATAGAACAATTTTTTCTTTTTGTATTATATCATTTTTAAGGTTACAGCCAAAAACTACGCAATCCGATAATTATTATATTCCATTTTAAATTGAGAACATAAAGCTACTCCAGGGATACTGTTTCTCAGGGAAGCTAACAAATGACATCTTTTTCTTTAACGTAGGATGTTCACAGATAATTTCATGTGACCAAAGAGCAATTTGCTTCTTTCTGTTGTTATACTTAACCCCATATCTTTGATCACCATAGATAGGATGACCGATAGTTGAAAACTGAACACGGACTTGATGAGGTCTGCCCGTATGTAAATTAACTTTCACAAGGCTAAAGTCTTTTACAGTACCCATAACTTGGTAATCAATTATTGATTTCTTGGCCCCTTTAATTTCCTTTCTAACGGCAGAAACCACATTAGTTTTAGTATCCTTTACTAAATAATGAATTAATGTATCCTCCTTCTTTAGCAATCTTCCATGGATAACAGCCATATAGATTTTTACAAACTCCCTACTTCTCATTTGATTTGCTAGTCTTGATGCTGATTTGGAAGTTTTAGCAAAAACCATAACTCCCCCTACTGGTCTATCTAAACGATGTACTAATCCTAAATAAACATTGGCCGGTTTATTGTAACGTACTTTAATACCTTGCTTTAGTAAGGTTAACATATCAGTGTCCCCAGTATGATCTCCCTGCGATAATACATTAGGTGGCTTTGTTACTACTAGCAAATGATTATCTTCATATATTATAGGTATTCTTTTCATCTAAAATCCTCCCGTTTACCTTTAGCTAGTTAATTTCAGATAAAACAATCATTGTGCCCATAATGGTGATGAAAATAATGGATAATTCTAAAAAATATCATTATATTAATATTTATTTGATAATTTTACGCAAAATATTGCTCATTTAGAATATATATTGACTCGCTCACAATGTCAAATCCTTCCTTAAAAAGAAGCATCTGCCCCTTGGCAAATGCTTCTTTTTAATTAAAAACGTAAGCTCTCCATGACTTATTGAGCATTCACTACTTCTACAATATCCGTATTACTTATTTTTCTTGCGGGTCGGATAACAGATAAGAATGTCGTCAGAATAGCAATTCCTACAATGACTATAATTGCCAAGTACGGCGGATGCCATTGTAATCCCCAGCGGGAAGTAATCATGGAAATGTACAAGAATCTGTGGATAGGTAAACCGAGTATTCCTCCTGCTAAACATCCACAAACAGCATAAGTTGCAGCTTCTACTGTCACCATGCGATGGAGCTGTTTAAAGGACATTCCTACTGCCCGCATAATACCATACTGCTTTATCCTGCTAGAAACGCTGTTGTTCATACTGTTGATAATATTGAACACTGTAATTAATGCAATAATTATTAAAAAGCCATAAATGAATATTGCAAAGGAATAAAAAGCCGCTTTAACTTCTTCGTTACTCTGCCTCCTATCAGAAAACCCCATCTGCGGTGTTAATAACCCTCGTATCTGGGCTACTGTCTGGTCATCTGTACCCTTAGCAAGCTGCATATCAATAATGGTATAGCCCTGTTCTCCCGTCAATTTGTGAAAGGTCTTTTCCGAACAAATTAGGGTTTGCGTACCCGGAGCACGGTTAAAAGGACTAGTAGCTAAAATACCGGAGATCTTCACCTTTTCCTCTCCGGAAGGAAATTTTAGAGTAAGGGTATCACCAATCTGCCACTTCATATCTTCCTCATATACTACTAGCACACTATTTACTTTATCGGCTACTTCAGAGATACTCCCTTGGACAAGCTGTTTCTTGGCCCACCTAAACTGCTGCTCTTCATAAGAGATTAAATTTACCATACTCTTACTCTGGGCACTAGTAACCGGCACATTATAAGCAAACATCCGCCCATAAGCCCGCTTCACTTCCGGATTGTTTTTGATTTGCTCAAAAAGACTTTGCTCTAAGGAACAAGTATTGTTTTCACTTATAATAAAAAGATCCGGTGTATACGGTTTCAAGGGCCTTACTGCTTGATACATAAAATTCACTAAGACACTGAAGGATAAGAACAAGATAATGCTAATAGCAAAAGAACCCGTCATCAAGAAAATATTTTTCTTACTGGTAAAAGCATGGTGAATTCCCATAGCCGTGTCAACCGGCAGACGTGTATTTACTGCTTTTTTTGCTTGTGGCACATTGTTCTGATTAATATTGCCATTCACTGCAGCCAAAGGAGAAACTCTAGCCGCTTTTCGACAGGGAGAAAGAGAAGCTAATATTACTGTAAGGAAACCTACCTCTATACCTGCAATTATGCTAATTATACTGAAGCCAAAGAGAGGCATCTCTTTAAAAAAGGTAGGATTTACATATTTTAAGAACCCGCATGCTATCCAAACAATAATGGTACCTATCACTAAACCTAGGGGGATACCCCGTAAACTAAAACGTATACCTTCATATAATACATATCTTTTGACTTGTTTTTTGGAGGCTCCTAAACAACGTAATAGTCCAAAGAATTGAATGCGTTCCAAAAAATTCATATTAAAACTGCTGGCTATCATTAATACTCCCGCAATGAGGACCAAAATAAATAAAACAGCAGCTACCGTGTAAAGCTGTACCATATAATTATCTCGACTTTGTCCTATCATTCCAAGTAAAACAGTATTTTCTGCAATCTGCTCATCGGTAAGATTGTAGGCCTTCTTAATTTCGTCAATAGCCCCTCTCATATTAGTACCACTTTTAAATTGAACATAGTAGCAGTTACCCTTGGTATTACCTATTTTTCGTATACCTTCATTTGATAGCAGCAAACCGTGGGCATCTTGTGCCTTAAGAGTTGCAAAGTCTCTATAAATTCCCACAATATTATAGTTATAGGATTTTTGATCAGATAGGGTTACAGAAACTTCATCATCTACAGAAATAGCAAACTGCTCTATTGCCTGTCTATCAAGCAGGGCTTCGTTGGAATTTTTGGGGAAACGTCCTTCCTCAATATCAATACCCATCTCGCGACAAATCCCTGGTTCACCACCTATCACTGCTAGGGACTTGTCTTGTAGCATTCCATCATCAATCCTCTGCAGCCAGCCGGAAACTAATACATCTACACGACTACCAATTAATTCTGCAGTTTCATCATCAATATCTTTAAACATAACATGCCAATTGCCATTTGTTTTAATCTGACTTCTAATTTGGGAACGAATCTCCATATCTGCCATGCCAAAAATTGCCGTAACTAGACATACTGCAATAGCAATACAGATAACAGTGATACGATTCTTTTTTCTGTGGACTTTTCCATATTCTTTTACTAAGTCCAGATACCCGTTCATTCTGCCCGCACCCCCAAATCAGTGAGGATGCCATCAGAAACTTGCAGAACCCGGTCCGCAACAGAGGCCACATTCATATTGTGAGTTATCATGAGAATAGTTTGCTGATAACGTCTGGCCATGGTTTTCAAAAGGGTAATCACATCACTACTATTTTTGCTGTCAAGATTTCCCGTAGGCTCATCAGCCAGCACCAACATGGGATGGGTAATAAGGGCCCGCCCGATAGCAACACGTTGCTGCTGACCCCCGGAAAGTTGGCTGGGCAAGTGGTTACGCCTATTCTTTAAACCAAGCAAATCTAAAATTTCTTCCAAGTACGCTGGTTCCGGTTTTTTATAGTCAAGTAATAAAGGAAACAGTAAATTTTGCTCTACATTTAGTTCCGGAATTAAATTGAAAGCCTGAAAAACGAAACCAATGTTACGACGACGAAAAATTGTCAATTTCTCTTCTTTCATAGAAAAGATATCCTTATTATCAATGAATACCCGGCCGGAGCTGGGTGTATCTAATGCGCCTATTGCATTAAGTAAAGTACTTTTTCCAGAACCCGATTCGCCGACAACAGCCACAAATTCTCCTTTTGCAACAGAAAAAGATACATTTTTAAGAGCTTCTATCCTGGTCTCTCCACTTCCATAAGTTTTACAAAGATTTTCTACTTTTAATAATTCCATCAAGATATCCAACCTTTCTGCATTTCTATAAGGATAGAATATCAAATCAATCTTACTGTCAGGTGTATCTAAGCTTACGATTTTGTAAGCTTAAAAAAGCTCAGTTTAAATGTACTACCCCTGCCTAACTTACTTTCTACCGTAACTGTGCCATTATGGGCTTCTACAATAGATTTGACCAGAGAGAGACCTAAACCAATTCCCTGGGTATCCTGGGAAAAGCGACTTCTGTAAAACCGTTTAAAAATATGATAAATATCCTCGGGGTGAATTCCCTTTCCATTATCTCTGACAACAATTTGGGTCATAGCAGGGCTTTCTTCCCATCTAATATCTATTTTGCCCCTTTGACTCGTATGATCTAAAGCATTTTTAACGAGATTACTAAGGGCTTCTATCATCCAATAAGCATCGCAAAAAAGAGAAACGGTTTCCCCACCATGAGAAACAATGGTTTTATCCTCTCTTTCTGCCCTTGTTTCAAAACTATCAACAACTCTTTCTATTAGAGACTTAATATTCACTTCCTTATAATTAAACGTGATCGTTCCCGCATCTAATCTTGTAATTTTCAAATGATTTTGTAGCAAAATTTCCATATGTTCTAATGCCTTTTGTGATTTAAAAATAAATTTTCGAGTAGTTTCTACATCAGAATTTTCTTCCTCCATGATTTCGTTATACATTTTCAAAGCAGTAAGGGGTGTTTTCAACTGATGAGAAATGTCTGAAATGGTTTGTTTCAAAAAATCTTTTGTATGCTTTTCCTTTTCAATATGGGCATTTAAAGAGGTGGCCATACCATTAACAGCAGAAAACAGTTGTGCTAAGCCCCCTTCTTCCTCACTATCTATTCTTTCAGATGTATCCCCACTCATAAAGTTTTGTATAGTAAAAGTAGCCTGTCCAATGGCCTTTTGCTGTTTTCCAAAATATAGAAAGAATGCTCCATACAAAAAAACTGCTAATCCCCCTATTATTAAAAGTAACATTATCCTATATTTTAATAAATATCCATTCATATCACCCAAAAGGGAATTATTCATATTCTCTTTATAACCTAAAGTTTGTAAAAATTTCTGACCAGCTAATCTTTCTGGGGCTGTTTTAACAGAAGTAAATGCTTCCGAAATTTCCACCGGATTTACTCCCTGCTGAAGTAAATGCCCTGCAATTTCATAATCATGGGTAAGTAATTGGGCTTTGAAATCATGGACAAGCATCTGAGATACAAAAATTCCCGCTACAAGTAATAAAAATAAAGATACGTTAATTGCCAGGAAAAAACGATATATTTCTTTGTTTGTGAAAAGTTTCATAGACAACTCCTTATCTGAGGACATTCCATTTATAACCCATACCTCGTATTGTCAAAATGATTTTGGGCTGATTAGGCTCATCCTCAATTTTATTACGAAGTCTGCGGATATAGACGGACAAAGTATTATCATCCACAAAGTCACCATTACCATCCCATAATTTGTCCAAGATAGTATCCCGGGCTAAAATAATATTAGGATTTTTCAGGAATAAAGAAAGTAATTTATATTCTGCAGCCGTTAGCTCTATAGGCTCGCCATCCTTAAGCACACGATTATTTAAAAGCTCCATGGTAATTCCGTTAGAAGTCAATTCAGGTATACCAAAGGAAGATTTAGTTCGACGCAGTAGGGCTTTAATTCTTGATATGAGCTCATTTAATTTAAAAGGTTTGGTAATATAATCATCCCCGCCCATATCTAACCCCATAACAATATTTACTTCTTCATCGGAAGCAGTAAGAAAAATGATGGGAACGTCTGAGATGGATCTTACCTTTTTACAAATTTCAAAACCTGTTCCATCGGGTAACGTTAAATCTAGCAGCAATAAATCATATTTTTTATCTGCATAATGGGCAAGAGCCTCTTTTACTGTTCTTGTAACATCTACATTAAAGCCATTTTTATTTAAAGAATACTCCAAACCATCAATTAAACTTAAATCATCTTCTACCAATAAAATGTTGCTCATTTCTTCTTCTCCTCATAAAAGTACTGCATATCTTTCTTTAGTAAGTTTAACACATCAGGGTAACCAGTATAAAAAAAGTCAGCTTTTAAGCTGACTATAATAAAAACTACATCTATATTTCTTTAATTAAAAGCTTATTCTAGCTCATAAACATGTTTATATCATTTTCAACATTAGTAATGCCACCTATCCCAAATTTATCTACTAATACACGAGTTACATTAGGAGATAAAAAGGCGGGAAGAGTAGGTCCTAAATGAATGTTTTTAACACCTAAATACAATAAAGCTAATAAAACTATTACTGCTTTTTGTTCATACCAAGAAATATTATAGGCTATTGGCAATTCATTAATATCATTAAGCTTAAATATCTCTTTTAATTTAAGAGCTATAATCGCTAGGGAATAAGAATCATTACATTGTCCCGCATCCAAGACCCGGGGAATTCCTCCAATATCTCCTAAATCCAATTTATTATAACGATATTTAGCACATCCCGCAGTTAATATTACTGTATCTTTTGGCAGTTTCTCTGCAAACTCAGTGTAATATGATCTGGTTTTCATTCTTCCATCACATCCGGCCATTACAAAGAATTTTTTAATTGCACCATTCTTAACTGCTTCTACAACTTTATCTGCCAAGGCAAATACTTGTGCATGAGCAAAGCCTCCCACGATTTTGCCTCTCTCTATTTCCTTGGGAGAAGCTGATTTCTTAGCATGCTCGATTATTTCAGAAAAATCTTTATTACCATTTTCATCAGGCTTAATATGTTTACAACCCGGATATCCTGTTGAACCTGTAGTATAGATTCTTCCGATATGCTCTGGTTTAGGCGGTACTAAACAATTAGTTGTAAACAATACTGGTCCATTGAATGTTTCGATTTCTTCTTTTTGTTTCCACCAGGCATTTCCATAATTACCGACAAAGTGATCATACTTTTTGAAGGCCGGATAATAATGAGCAGGCAACATCTCTCCATGGGTATATACATCTACTCCGGTACCTTCTGTTTGTTTTAACAGTTGCTCTAAGTCTTTTAAGTCATGTCCACTTATTAATATCCCCGGCCTGTTCCTTACACCAATATTTACTTCAGTTATTTCCGGATTACCGTATGTTCCCGTATTAGCCTCATCTAATAAAGCCATTACATCCACACCATATCTACCGGTTTCTAAAGTAAGTTCAATTAAATCATCTGCACTCAATGTTTCATCTAAAGTAGCAGCCAAAGCCTTTATCATAAAATCATATACTTCTTTATTTTCATTTCCAAGATTATAAGCATGTTCTGCGTAAGCCGCCATACCTTTAAGACCATATGTTATTAATTCCCTAAGCGAACGGATATCTTCATTCTCTGTTGCTAACACGCCCACGTTGAGAGAATTAGCTTTTTCCTTTATTTCTGCAAGTGAATCAGCTTTCCACGTAGTAGCATCGTGAGGATTATTAAATGCTATACCTTTCTCCGCTAGTTCTTTTTTAATATTATCTCTTAAACATAAACCTTCTTTGATTTTTTCAAGAAACATATTTTCAGCAAAATTCACATTTGTAATAGTCATAAATAAGCCTTGCTGCGTAAAATAGTTTACTTGGGGTAAGATTAGTCCTGCTTTTAACCCTTCCCGTGCTACTAATGCTAGCCCTTTTAAAGTATAAATCATCAGATCTTGTAATTTTGCCACCTCTTCTGACTTTCCACAAACCCCTTTAATTGTACAACCCGTTCCTTTTGCTGTCTCTTGGCATTGATAACAAAACATACTCATCTTCTAACCTCCTACTTCTTAATTTCTTCTTTCATGTGTTAAGGATATAATAACTCTAGTATTATTTCGGTAACATTTGTTACGAAAAATAAAAAAGTCAAGCTCAATAATAAACGCTTGACTTAAAAACATATTTATTAAATTAAATCAAATATATTGTATTAATTTTTCTAGATCTATAATTTTAAAGGAAGATTTATAGAAATCGATAATCCCTTCTTCTTTCATTTTTATAAGTTCTCTTGACAAAGATGGTCTAGTAACATTTAAAAATTCTGCCATTTCGTTCCTTTTTAAAGGGACTATAAATTTATTTTTTTTCGTAATGTTATATTGTTCAAATAAATATGTACTTATTTTTGTTCTTATACTTTTCATAGAAAGATATTCTATCTTTCTGTTAAGAGCAAGTCCTTTCTGTGTAACTATCCTAAGCATATTTTGAATTAAAATTTTGTGACCCATACACATCTTAGGACAATTTCCTAATACTTGTTCAGGTCTAAGAAATAATATAGTACAATCTGTAGAAGCAATAACTGTAGGAGTCCATGTATTGTTATCAGAAAATGCCATCATTTCCCCAAACATACTATGATCCTTTAATTTACCCATAATCACCCTTTCACCTGCTGCATTATCCTTGGTTACGATAACTTCGCCTTGAATTAGTATGCCTATTCTTTTACAATCATTTTCTTCAATGCTTATATGCTCTTTTTTCTGATACGATGTTATCGTAGGCCTTAAACAAAGCAACATATTATTCAATTCATCGACTTCAATATTTTTAAATAATTTAGCTTTTTTAAGCGTACATATCCACTTCTTATACATAACTTCTCCTTATCTAGGCACTGCCTTAATTGAAGAGCAAAATATAGAGTCCAAGTAAAGCGTTGTATCATTTTTTTCCATGGCATATAACAAATTTAGGACATCTCAGTAATACTAGCAACTGAATGTAGCTCTGAGAATTTTCCACAAATACATAATAATTATATGATTAGACATGCATAGGTGAAAAAGTAGATGCTAACTAAAAGCATCTACTTTTTTATCCTTTATATATTATATTATACTTCTAAATCTTCATTGAGATGTCTGCAATTGCTGGAAAGGGCATTCATGGAAGCCGCATTAATCGGATAGGCAATAGGGGAAGCAGAAATCAGAGGATGAGTTGCTACCTGGAAAGTATTTAGCTCCGAAGCAGTAATATCCTTTTGAATAGCTAAACTTATAATGTTAATCATCTCTCCCACAGAATCTCCTCCGGATATTTGTCCACCCAGGATAACCCCCGAACATTTGGAGAAGATAAGCTTAATACGTACATTTTGAGTGTCCGGTAGTGAACCAGGATGCTTATCTTTTGTAGTAAATTCCCCCGTCATGAGGGTGAACCCTTCTTCCTTAGCTCTTTTTTCTGTAAGACCTGCTGCTGCGAAAGTTCTTCCGTTAATTTTTGTGGAAAAAGCGCTTATGGTACCTTTATTTGCACGCACAAGTCTTAATTGGAAAGCATTACAACCAGCAATCCTTGCTTCCATAGCGGCAGTAGAAGCAAGAAGTACAGGAACATCTTTTCCTGTAAAGAAACATTTTTTCTCTGCACAATCTCCTACAGCAAATATATTAGGATCGCTAGTTCTGGTATATTGGTCAACTATAATAGCTCCTTTTTCATTAATTGCAAGGCCACTTTCTTTTGCTAATACACCATTAGGTTTCACTCCAAGGCCAAGAATAACTAGGTCTGCTGGAACGACCTCGCCGCTTGTCAATTCTACTCCTTCTATGGTTTTAGAACCAATAAATTTTTTGACTGATGATGATGTTCGCACATTTATTCCATCTTTCTCTAATAATGCTTCTATCTCATCGGTAAAAGATTTGTCAAAAGCCTGCCATAAACAAGCATCAGCCAGTTCTATTAGAGTAACATTTTTGCCTAATTTACGTACCTGCTCTGCAAATTCAACGCCAATAAAACCTCCACCGATTACAACTACATTTTTTGTGCTTTGAACTTTCTCCAGCAAAGATGCTAAGTAATCTTTATTTTTTCGTATAGCGAATATATTGTCCAAATCATGCCCCGGAAGAAATGTGGGTATAATGGGGAGAGAACCCGTTGCCATTATTAATTTTTTGTATGTAATAGCTCCATTATTATTTGTAGTCACAGATTTTTTCTCTCTATCTATTGCAGTAACTTTATCGATTAATAAGTTTATACCTGCATCAATCAAGGGAGCATCGGGGATGACATTTTTATTTGTATCATGTAGGGTACCGTAAATATAGGGAATACCACAAGGGACCATGACTTTTTCAGTTTCTCGAATAACTGTAATATCAAGATTTCCATAAGCCTTTCTTGCAGTGGTAGCACTCAATATTCCTCCAGCACTACCGCCAATTACCAATAAATCGGTTTTTTTCATAAATATCATCCTCCCTTTAATAATTATGTATTTTTATAAAATTAAAATTTACAACAATACAAAACAAATATTGCGCAAAACATGAAAAGAAGCGCTAATATATATTTTCACATTTAGGCCCATAATATTTATTTGGTTATCTTTATATTTAGTCTAACATTATTCTTTTGTGATTCAAGGGAAAATATCAAAATTTATTGAAACTTCAGACATAGTTCACTATGTGCAACTTTTTTTATTTCTCCTTGCTGATGAGGATTTGAATCTCCGTTAGCCATTCGTTCTCATCATCTTTATTCCAAATTCCATCAACATAAGATTCTCTTGGTTCTCCCACAAGTATATATCCATTATCTTTAATCCATTCAAAAGCAAAATGATAGGCCTCTGGAAAAAGAAAATAGGGGCCTTTGTGCAGAATAATACATAGTACCGTTTTTACAGCATCAATCTTCTTAAATTTTACCATCTCAGAATCTTTACAGAACTCTACTACTGCCTCACAAACTTCCACATCTATGTTACTTTCCTTATATTCACCATCATGGTAGATATTGAAACAGTATTCCGGCTTGGCACACACTGCTCCTAATCTTTCCATTTCCACTCCCATCTTAGGAATTATTTGAAAATAGTAATCATAACTTGGTACAATCATACGCACATAGGCAACATTTGCTTCAGGTAAAGATTTTATAACCGGATTATATTTTATTATTACTTTTCTTTTCTCAAGTTACTTTTTATCAAGTTTCATCTCATCATATAATTGATAACTAGATTCTGCTCCTTCTTTCGCTTTATACATGGCTTTATCCGCCTTATTTATAAGTTCTTCAAAATTTCCACCATCTAAGGGAAAAAAGCTACATCCCACACTTGTACCTACTACTACACGTATTTCTTCATTTATTTTTATAGGTTGAGTAATTTGTTTAATGATTTTTTCTATGACTATACTTACATTCTGTTTCTGCTTCAGATCTTTTAATAAAATTATAAATTCATCTCCACCGATGCGGCATATTATATCATTTTTTCTTAATAATACTTTTAGCCTACGACTAATCTCAATTAATAGAATATCCCCTGCATCATGGCCATAGGTATCATTAACAGCTTTAAACTTGTCCAAATCAATAAATAAGATTGCTAATAATTCTCCGCTTCTCTTGGCATTACACAATTCATGTTCCCCTAGCTCCATAAATAATCTTCTATTAGGAAGATGGGTTAAATAATCATAATAGGCTATTTTTTTTATAGCATCTTCTGCCTTTTTTCTCTCTTCAACCTCTTTTGCTAATCTTTCATTTACTTTTTTCAACGAATATGTTCTTTCATTCACTACCCTTTCAAGTTTTTTATTTCTTTTCCTAATCCCTATCGTTCTATATTTATATAAACTAATAATAAACATTAAAAATATAAGTATAGTCAACATTTTAAACCTCTGAGTCTGCCAAAAAGCAGGAATAATATTTACTTTAACTGCTGCTTCCTTTTCACTCCATTTCCCATCACTATTTGTACCCCTAACACGAAAAGTATAGGTTCCGGGGGATAGGTTAGTATAACTAGCATAGTGCCTAGTGTTGGCATAAACCCACTCTTTGTCAAACCCTTCAAGTTTATATAAATATTTGTTTTTTTCCGGAGCAGAAAAATCTAGGGCAGAAAACTCAAAAGATATAAAATCATCTTTATATGATAAGTCAATATTATCTATTCCCTTATTATTTTCCTCTCTCTTATTCCGAAATTTCTTAAACAGAATTTCTTCATTAAACACTTTGACACTTGTGATTACAATACAAGGATTATATTCACTTATTTTTATTTCTTCTGGATAAAATGAATTGAAACCACTAATACCACCAAAGAACATTTCTCCCTCTTTTGACCTATAATAAGCACCATTGTTAAATTCATTATTTTGTAATCCATCATTAATATCAAAATTTGTAAAGCTTTCGTCCTTAGGATTGAACTTGGAGATTCCTCTATTAGTGCTTATCCATAAATTTCCTTCGTCATCAGATAATATGCCATATATGACATTATTAGGTAATCCGTCTTGCTCTGTGTACGTTGTAAACTCTTTAGTTGTTTCATCGAATTTGTTAAGCCCCATAGCAGTTCCTATCCACATTTGGTTATTTTTACCTTCTAAAATGGATATTACATTATTATTACTTAAACTTTTATCATCCTTGTCCCTAGGCGAATAGTTCTCAAACCCTTGTATTTTCTCCTTATATAAACTTAGTCCTCCCAAAGCAGTACCTATCCAGATACGATCCTTACTATCCTGATATATGGCCATAACTTTATCGCTTATTAAACTTCGGGGATTTTTAGCATCATGTTTGAATGTTATTATTTCACCTGTATCTGGGTTAAGTTTATTTAGTCCGTTCCGGCCTCCTAGCCATACATTTCCCTCTTTATCAACCAAAACTCTTCGAACTACATTATCAGCAATACTGTTGGAGTTATAATGCTCGTGAAAATAGTTATTAAACTTTTCTGTTTGCATATTAAACTTCGACAAACCACTGTGGGTTGCTATCCATAGGTTTCCTTTCCTATCCGGAGACATGCTTCTAATTGTATTATTCGGTAAACCGTTAGGGTTATGATCTTCAAAAGAAAAATTAGAGAATTGTCCTGTTTTTCTATCTAATTTGTTCAATCCACCTTCTGTTCCTATATATAGGATATCATCCTTCGTCTTATAAAAGGCTCTAACGGTATTATCAGACAGGCTATTTGTATTCCACCATTCTTTTTGATAAAGTTGGAACCGTGTGTTTTTAATACCATACTTATTAACTCCACCTACAAATGTTCCAATCCAGATATTTTTGTTATCATCTTCATATATAGAACGAATATAATTATCACTCAATGAATGGATAACATTTTGCTTTGATGCATAGTGATAAAACTTATTATTTTCTCTATCAAATAAATTTAGGCCCCCACCTTCACGCATACCGATCCATAGTCTTCCTAAACTGTCTTCAAATAAAGTTTGTATTTTATTGGAACTAATACTGTATTTATCTCCTTCCTTGTGCTGATATACAGTGAATTCTTCAGTTACATTATCAAATTTATTTAACCCTCCACCATCTGTAGCAATCCATAATATATTATTCTGATCTACTAATAGAGCAAAGATTGAGTCGTTGCTTAAGCTCTTAGAATCTTTGTCATCATGTTTATACCATACAAAAGTGTTACTTTTTTTATTAAAAGCATTTAATCCCCCATCTGCAGTTCCAATCCAAATAATCCCCTTTTTATCTTCTACAATGGCCCGCACTTTATCACTACTTATGCTGGTTTGATCACTAGGATTATGTTGATAACGAGTAAATTCTCCTGTTTCTCTGTTAAGTTTATTGAGACCACCGTTAGTCCCTATCCAGAGTTCTCCTTCACTATCCTCATATATTGCTTTGATTTCATTATGGCTGATAGTTCGACTATTATCCGGCTGATGCTGATAATGAATAAATGTTTCAGTTTCTCTATCAAAGCGGCTTAAACCCGCTGAATACGTTCCAATCCAAAGATAACCGGCTTTATCCTCATATAATACATTCAAAACATTATCTGTTAAACTTGTTAGCCCATCATCTTTATCTTCCTTTCTATAGATCTTACAAGAATATCCATCATACCTGTTTAGTCCGTCTTGAGTGGCTAACCACATGTATCCAGATCTATCTTGAATAATTGAATTTACTGTATTTTGAGATAATCCATCCACTACTGTAAGATTTTCAAATTTTAAGTTATCATATATATTTGAAGCCCTAGATATCCTAGGTGCTACCAAAGAAAATATTAAAGCTATAATAAGTATATTAATTTTTCTCCCCATACTTTTTATCCTTTACTATAAAATCTAAAAATACATATAATTCTATCAATAATACTAGATAAACTATACCTATTACTATTCTATAACACTTCTAATTTCCTTGGGTGAAAATTCTTGTTAAAAAAATATATTTTGATTTTTTATATTATTTTATTTATTAATAATACTTAAATCCTGAATAATATAATCAACAAATGCTTGTGAAGCTTTTGATAGATACTTATTTTTAACGGATATTATTCCTATAGTGATATATAGAGGGTTTTCTATAGGTATACTAACCAAGTCCTTTTCCATTTTAATACCATTTTCAAACAAAAATGCGATACCTATATTCCTGGAGACAAAACTTTTTATAGTTTCTAATTGATTTGTTGATATAGTAATATTAGGTGTAAAGTTATTATTCTTAAAATGTTGAAATATTAACTCTCTCAGATAAAAACCTTCTTTAAACATAATAAAAGATTGGTTCTTTATATCATCAAAAGTCACCCTTTTCTTTGAGCAGAAAGGGTGACTTTCTGATACACATACACACACTTGTTTCTTAAAAAGAGGATATGTATCATAGGCATCATCATCATCACATATTATTCCTAAACCGAGATCAAATGCTCCTTCTTTAAGTAATTCTTTAATAATATTAGTACCTTCTTCAACAATATTTAAAGAAATATCAGGATAAGCCTTTTTAAATCCCATAAATATCTGAGGAAAATAATATGCACCAATCATCGGTGTTACGCCTAATTTAATTCTACCTTTTTTCAATTTAGCATAATCTTGTATTTCAGAAATGGCAGTATCAATTTTATTTAAAACCTCGTCAACTCTTTGAAAAAATATTTTTCCTTCAGACGTTAAACTAATTTGTTTTTGACTTCTATCAAATAGTTTTAAATTAAGTTCTTCTTCGAGTTTTTGTATAGAAGCTGTAATAGAGGGCTGCGATATACAAGTTTGCTTAGCAGCCTTAGTGAAGTTTTTAAGTTTACTTATAGCATGAAAATATCTTAATTGTCTCAATTCCATCTTATTGCACCTCACTATCCATAGATAATATCTATTATATCATCCATAAATAATATTTTTCATTTATTACTCCTTGCGTTATCATTATTAGAGTTAATATTTACCCTCCACACTTTATATAAATATTAACTCTATACGCATTAAAATGCGGGCTATTGGCAATTCAGCCGCCGATAGCTATTTTTTTTATTAATGTTTTATAAAAAATATACATACATATGAAAGGGGACAGTGAGGTGTTACAAATAACTAGGAAGCCTAGATTTAGTGGTTATAATCTAAAAAGAATAATAAATATACTATTAGGACCACTTTTATTTTTTGCCATATTAATATATCCTCTCCAAGGAGTATCTTATCACGCCAAAGAAGGGCTAGGATTACTTTTGTGGATGATAGCTTGGTGGATTATGCGTCCTGTTCATGCTGGAGTAACAGCACTTCTTCCTATTTCTATAACAGCAATATTCCAGATCGTACCTATGGAAACAGTACTCTATAAATACGCTAGTCCTATAGTAATTTTACTCTTAGGAGCCAATATATTAACAGTATCCTGGCAAAAATGGGGACTAGATAAAAGAATAGCCTTGTTAGTACTTTTAAAAGTAGGTTCGGATGTCAAGAAGCAAATTATAGTTTGGTTTGCTCTTGCAGCTGTATTAAGCTCTATAATTCCTAATACTATTGTGGCTACTGCGTTAATTCCTATAGCTGTTGCTACATTATCAGCTGTAGGTATTAAAAATTCAGAAGATTATAGAAAAAGCGAATATGCAACAGGTGTTTTGTTAGCATTGGCATGGGGCTCTAGTATAGGATTCGTTACCCCTTTAGGTGGAGCCATGAATCTTGTGGTCATTCAGTTTGTTGAAGACATGTTCTTGCACCATGAATTCATGTTTATTACTTGGATAGTAAACATGTTGCCTTTATTTTTTGCAGTATCTATTCCCTTACTACTTGTAATCTTAAACTTTCCTTATGAGTTTAAGCAAATACCCAATGGAAATGTAATATTCAGAAATGAATATAAGTTACTGGGTAAAATTAAAACAGGTGAAAAATGGGGTGCAGTTTTATTTGCCATCGCAGTTATATTATCTTTTTTGCGTCCTCTTTATGTTTCTATTTTACCTGAACTTCATCCGGCTTATATATTTCTTACTGCTGCTATCATTACCTTTTTAATAAACGTAGAGGGAAATCAACGAATGCTAACTTGGAAATATACCCAGCCTAAACTTATGTGGGGAATGTACTATTTGTTTGCAGGAGGAACGGCTTTAGGAGAGATCTTAAGTAAAAGTGGTGGAGCAGATATACTAGTAGAATTGATTATGCCCCTTGCTAATAAAGGGGTATTGGGTGCTATTATGGCTTTTGCTGTCTTAGCAGGGGTGCTAAGCAATATTATGACTATCACAGGTTCTATGTCCATTGTAATACCTTTATTAATATCAACATTAACTCAATTGGGATTAAATCCTCTACCTTTAGTATATATTGTAAGTGCTGCTGGTAATGTATCTATTATGTTACCTTCCTCTTCCGGAGGTCCCGCAATTGTAGCCGGATATGGAATAGATTTAGCTAAAATGGCCCGGCGTGGAGCTAAAGCTGCAACAATAGCTATCATATCTGCTATCGCGGTAGGCTATCTTTTAGTTTCCTATTGGCCCAGCTACTTACCTTAAACATGGGTTACTTTAGGACTTAGCTTTGATATTAAATTAACTTTTTCTTCTATCGCATACTTTAAATAGTCTCGCCATTGAATAGAAGAGACTATTGTATCAAGTTAGACTTTGAACTACAATTAATACATAATAGCTTTAACACACCAAATATAGATGAACAGGAGCTTTTTAATGAAATTAAGTAAAAATGCTGAAAAAGTACTTTATAAGAGGTATCTGCCTAAAGATACTGAAGGTAATGCAGTTGAAACGCCAGAGGATATGTTTAGAAGAGTTGCTAAACATATCGCAAAAGCAGATAAATTGTATGATAAAAATGCAGATACTGCTATAACGGAAAATACATTCTATACTATGATGACAAATTTGCAATTTTTGCCCAACTCTCCCACTTTAATGAATGCAGGACGTGAGTTAGGTCAGCTATCAGCTTGTTTTGTGCTTCCCATAGAGGATTCCATGGAAGGAATATTTGAAACAGTAAAAAATGCTGCACTTATACATAAAAGCGGCGGCGGAACAGGATTCAATTTTTCCAGGCTCAGACCTAAAGGATCAACTGTAAAATCTACTGGTGGAGTTGCTTCAGGACCTATTAGTTTTATGAAGGTTTTTAATTCTGCAACTGAATCCGTTAAACAGGGTGGAACCCGTCGAGGTGCAAATATGGGTATTCTAAGAATAGATCACCCTGACATTTTAGATTTTATATCTTGCAAAAAAGATTTAAGCGAAATGACTAATTTTAATATAAGTGTTGGTCTCACAGAGGATTTCATGAAAGCTGTTGAGGAAAATAAAGATTATAGCTTAATTGATCCACATTCCCAAGAAGTCATAGGTAGCTTAAGCGCCAAAGACGTGTTTAATAAAATTATACATATGGCATGGAATAACGGAGAACCTGGAATTATCTTTTTAGACAGAATGAATATGGACAACCCTACACCGAAATTAGGCGAAATTGAGAGTACGAATCCATGTGGTGAACAGCCTTTACTTTCCTATGAATCATGTAATTTAGGATCCATTAATTTAGTGAAAATGCTAAAAAATGTCGAAGATAATTACGAGGTGGATTACGATAAATTAGGAACAACAGTTGATAATGCAGTACATTTTTTAGATAACGTAATAGATGTTAATAACTATCCATTAAAACAAATAGATGAAATCACCAAAGGGACAAGGAAAATAGGGCTTGGCGTTATGGGCTTTTCCGATCTTCTCTTCTATATCGGAATCCCTTATGATTCTCAAGAGGCGGTCGATATTGCAGAAGAAATAATGGAATTCATACAGAACAGATCAAAACAGAAGTCCGTTGAACTGGCAGAGAAAAGAGGAGTCTTCCCTCAATATGAGAACAGTATCTATCAAGAAAAAGGATTAAGAATTAGAAATGCTACCACTACTACCATCGCTCCAACTGGAACAATTAGCATTATTGGTGGAGTTAGCAGCGGGGTTGAGCCACTGTTTGCTATTTCTTTTGTTAGAAATGTAATGGATGATGATAAGCTTGTTGAAGTACACCCATATTTTGAAAAAGTCGCCAAAGATAAAGGCTTTTACAGTGAAGAATTAATGGAGAAAATTGCAATGGAAGGCAGTTTAGCTCATATAGACGAGATACCTGATGATATCAAGAGAGTATTTGTGACTGCTCATGATATATCCCCTATATGGCATATTAAAATGCAATCTGCTTTTCAAAAATATGTAGATAATTCAGTATCCAAGACAGTTAATTTCACAAAAGAAGCTACTGAAGAAGATGTACGTAATGTGTATGAATTAGCTTATAAACTGGGTTGCAAAGGTGTTACCATTTATAGAGACGGAAGTAGAGAAAATCAGGTTTTAAGCACAGGAAATTCTCTAGGAGGTACGGTTGAAAGTAACATTAATAGCACGATTAAACCGAGACAACGACCTTCAATAACGCAAGGTATGACTGAAAAAGTAAGAGTGGGTTGCGGTAATCTTTATATCACTGTTAACTATGATGAAATGGGCATTTGTGAAGTGTTTACAAATGTAGGGAGAGCAGGAGGCTGTCCCAGCCAAAGTGAGGCAACAGCCAGACTTATATCCATTGCCTTAAGATCAGGAATGGACGTGAAGGAGGTAATTGAACAGCTAAAAGGTATCAGGTGTCATTCAACTTTAAGGCAAAGAGCTATAAACAAAGATATTCAGGTCTTATCTTGTCCAGATGCTATTGGTAAAGCTCTTGAGAGAGTTATGAATACCTGTGTGGATGTAAATAATCCAACCATAAACGATATTGCTATGGAAATAGAAAATGAAGAAACGGATAAAAAAGAGAACAAGACTGCTCAAAATAAGCAGAAGGTAGATGCTAATAATAGCTCTTTAAGTCAAGATGAAGGAATATGTCCAGAATGTGGAAGCAGAGTAGAGCATGAAGGTGGTTGCATGATATGCAGATCCTGTGGATACTCTAAGTGTGGCTAAGAAGAACATTTAGCTTAGAGACATACCACCATCTCGCTATCTTCTACTTGCTGGAAAATGTCTAGAATTCTGTGTAAATAGTTGGTACCTTAAAATTTCGTATTAGATTTAAAAAAATGCACATGAATCATAATGCATAAAAATACAGCTACTCCATTATGGAGTAGCTGTATCTGTATATATTACTATATGATATGTTAATCTAATAAACTATACCCATCCTCTTGTAACGTGGCTTCATGCTTAATGAGACCATCCACAATTGTATCTACATGATCAGCAAAATCAACACCTAATGCTTCCACAGAACTTGTTAATTCCTCGCGATTAACAGCTTTAGCAAATGCTTTGTCTTTCATTTTCTTCTTCACAGATTTTGCTTTTAATCCTTCGAGTTTTGTTGGACGCATCAAGGCAACAGCAATTATAAAACTTGACATTTCATCGACAGCATGTAAACATTGACGTTCTTTGGTATCCCTAGGGACATCTGAATTTAAGCCGTGAGAAAGAATTGTTTTGATAAATTCATCATCAAAACCTGCTCCTTCCAATAATTCAGGGGCATGGTTGGGATGGTCTTCAGGATATTTTTCAAAATCAATATCATGAAGTAACCCTAATAAGCCCCATCGTTTTTCATCTTCTCCAAATTTTCTGGCATAAGCTAACATTGCAGCTTCAACAGCAAAGGAATGCCGCAATAAACGATCTGATGTTACATGTTTTTTTAATAATGCAAGTGCTTCTTTTCGTTCCATAGGTACCTCCTTCTAAAAATCAAACCACAAGATAGTGAAATAAGCTTTTCTTAATGACATGCTTCACTTACTAGTTTATCCTTACTAAACATAAAAAACAATATAATACACGTTTATTCTATTTTCGCCAAATCATTAGATATTCTAACTCACCAGTATTTTTATCTACTCTTTTCTCAATTATTTCAAAACCTTCCCTCTGGTAGAAATAAACAGCCCTAACATTATTTTTATATACTCTTAATTTCAATTCTTTATATTTTGACTTAACTGCTTCAAGTAACTCTTTTCCAAGACCTTTGGACTGCTGATTGCTCGAAATAAATAAGCCTGCAATATAACCGTTATCTACTCCAACAAATCCCTTTATCATATTTTCATCTTCATATACATATACTTCTGCTTTTGGTAAGTTTTTTTCGACCATGTTATAATTACTAATCCAATATTCATGTGTTATAAAATCATGGGCTTGAAAATTAGCATTAAGCCATATTTCCATGACTTTTGCTAAATCTTCTCTAAGAAAATTTCTTATCATTTTACCCTCCTATAAAGCCATTTTGAGAAGTAAAAGTTTCATATATCTTAATATGTTCAAAAAAACAGCTTATGTTAGCTGTTTTTTAGTTATTTAGCTTTTTCAAATAATATTTCTGTTTTTCTGTATTTTTTTGTACTTTGTAATACTCTATTATTTTCTTCAATAAATCCCTATATAAAATATCATAGTACTGTTTGTATTCCATACTCCATTCATAATAATGATCTTCTAATAACATCCCTTTATATAGTTGAATTGCTTTTTCTGCACGCTCAATATTGTCTCCTGCAATTTTTTGTAAGGCTGTAGTTTCTTCCTTAAATAGAATAATGTCTAATTCTACCTCTTCTACTTTTAAACGTATTTTTCCTCTGCCCGATTCTAGGGGAATACTATCTCCGAATTGTTGCGCTTGCTTTTTTAAATAATGATAGGCAAGGTAAAAATTTGATTTGCTTCTCTTTATATCAAGTTCTGGCCAAAGGATTTCTGCAATTTTCTCTTTTGCAATAAACTTTCCTTCTTCACAAGCTAAATAAGCCACCAACTCTTCTACTTTTTTTGTTCGCCAGGAAATCTCTTTTTCATTACCATCAATTTTTATAGATAAATGTCCGAAACATTCGATTGATATAGACTTAGGTTCTACTGGTTGATTATATTGATTGCATTTTTTCTGCAAACGATAGATGGCTTTTTTTAAACGCTCTTTGCGAACAGGCTTTACTATATAATCTGCTGCATTAAGCTCAAAGGCCTCCACTGCATATTCATTATAGGCTGTCACAAAAACTATATGGGTTCGTGGACTCTCCTCTAATATTTCTTCAAATAATTCCAGTCCATTCATTTCCGGCATATCAATATCCAAAAAAACAATATCAGGCCTTAGTTTGCTTATATTTTCTAGAGCACTCTTTCCCTCTTCATACATACCAATTACTTTTATTCCACCCAATTCTTCTAGATCTGTCTTAAGACCTTCTAAAGCATAGTATTCATCATCTACTAAAATAGCTGTCAACATGGTTCTAATCCCCCTTTGGTACTTCGAAAGAAATAAGAGTCCCCGCTCCTGGCATACTTTTTATTTTAAGTCCTTGTCCATAAAATTTGTTAAGCCTTTTATTAATGTTTGCCACACCAATGCCTTTGCCTTTATACCAATTATCAGAAAACACCTTATCTATTTGCTCCCTTGTCATTCCTAAACCATCATCTTCCACTTCTATTCTATAGTAACTACCTTCATCTTTAACTCGTAATATGATTTTACCAATTCCTTTTCTTTTTCTAATCCCATGAATAATGGCATTCTCTATTAATGGCTGAAGAATAAGGGGAGGGATTTTTAAATCAATTGAATCATCTATATCATATATCATATTTAACTTGTTTCTAAATCTAGCTTGCTCAATACGTACATAGGCTTGTACATATTCCATTTCTTCTTTTAATAAGACTAATTTTTGATCTTTATGAAAATCAAAAGTGTGCTGTAAGAAATCTGCTAAGTCTAGCAATAATTCTCTAGCTTTTTCAGAATCAATCCTACACAAACTACTAATCACATTGAGAGCATTATATAGAAAATGAGGTTTAATTTGAGCATGTAAAAATGCTATTTCAACCTTTTCTTTTTCTTTAGTTAATGTTTTTATCAATGATATCAATGCTGTAGATAGTAAAACAGCTTGAATCGCTACTGCAACGAAAGTAATATTAATGGTCAAAACATTATTCGGTACCCAACCATAGTGTCTAAATAGGCTTATTCCTAAACTAATAATCATGAAAACCCAACTGAGCATAAAAAGTCTGGCTTGCTGTAATCCTTTTTTATGGCCCTGTAAGGCAACATACATTAAAAAGATTGAACCTAAAGTGGAAATAATATGGGCATATAAATTTGCTAAAACCGGTTCTTTTGCTAATATAAAAAATACCCCTAAGAATACAAATAAAAGTAAATATTTTAAAGGTTTATCGTATGCAGGTAATAATTCTTTAGTTCTAAAAAACTTACGAAAAAATATGACAAAAGCTATCATCACAAGGATGGAAAGAGTGACTGTATTTGCCATAATTCCAGGAGAAAACCGTGGTAAAAAAGTATTATACAGTCCTAATAAGTTTCCTTGATAAAGCATCATAAGGATAATGTAACACACATAATAGAGGCTGCTCTTGTTCCTTAGTTGTACAAATAAAATAAAATTTTGAATAACAACTGCTAAAAGAACACCAAAAAGAATTCCATGAAGCATAAAGTTATTTCTTTTAATTTGCTCTAATTCATGGCGAGATAAAAAACTGATCCTGTAGTTTTGTGTAAATTTTGAATATAACTTAATATAAGCATACCTTTCAAAATCTGTATTATCATCCCATTTAAATACCGGATAAAAAAACTCTTCGTCTTGTTTATCTTCTCCAAAATACCAACCTGAAACAAATTCTTTATAGCGCAAATCGCCTTCTTTTTGAACGGGAAGATATAAAACAGCTTTTGTTACTGTCGGATTATAGATAGCTATGTATTCTTTATAAATTTGTGGATCTAATTCTCCCAGTGGTACCCTTATCCAATAGGTAGAAGAACTTTTTCCAAAGGAAAATATATCTTTATTATGGGAGATAGTGTTATCTAATAAAAATTCATTCTGTACTTTTTTAAAATTCATCTCTCCCAAGGGATCTTCATAATACTCAAATTGGATATTATCTATATTTTTTGAAGTTGTATCCCCTATCAAAAAAACGCTTGATAAAAACATTATTATTACAATCAAAAATATACTATTCTTCTTTAGAAAGCTTTCTATCATTTTAACTAACCTCTGGTCTAAATAAAATTTTAGAATTATTATTCCATACAGTACGTTAACAAAATTTATTATATGAGTAAATTGCATATTTCTGAGCCCAACAATAGCAATACATTTTAGGGCATAAAAAAGGACTTCACCCCTAAAATTTCGAATTATCAAGTGATCAAACAATCAACCCGAAAGGAGTGAAATCACTTGTATATTCGA
>JAHDSB010000024.1 GCA_018433015.1 Clostridia bacterium
ATAATTCTAAGTTGACACAATATAGAGCTTTGGGTAAAATTACCTTAATAAAGGGAAGGTGGGTGACTAAAAATGGTCGAAAATGAAGAAAAAATTGTTTTAATTGATGAAGATGGAGAAGAACAGGAGTTTATCTTAATTGACGTTATCGAAGTAGATAACCAAGAGTATGCTATTTTGGAGCCTTTGGATAATCTGGAAGAAGAAGAGGCGGAAGCAATCATCCTAAAAATCGGTAAAGATGAGAATGACGAAGATATTCTTTATGATATAGAAGATGATGAAGAATGGGAAAAAGTAGCAGACCGCTGGCAGGAATTAATCGAACAGGACGAAGAATAGGAACCGGTAAGAACACTAAATTAAATAGCTATAAGGAATTAGTCTCTTGTATTAGTTGAACAAGGGACTTTTTTGTTAGCCTAAAATAGGGGTTAAATGTATAAAGAAACAAGCAATGGTAAAATATGTATAGGAGAACAAACCACAGTCGTCATAGGTGGAGGTACAAGTTGGTTAAAAAATATACAATTAAAATTGCCCTTTATTTAACATTTATAGTGACCCTCCTGATAATTACCCTGCCCGCTTATAGCCAAAATGAATTAATAATTCCTGGAGTAACGTGCGGAGACCATGACATAGGAAATAAAAATAAAAAGGACCTATATGATCTCTTAGAATTAGAACAAATAAAACTGAACAGCCTAGGGGTAAACCTCTTTCTGCCGGGCTATAATGAAGTAATATCTGCTACTCATCAGCAACTAGGAATTAAAATTGATCAAGAAAAAATCTGGCAAGAAGCTGTTATGCTAGGACGTGAAGGGAATTGGTGGCAAAATTTCTGGAAAAAATGGTACATACGTAGCAAAGGCTATGATATACCGCTATATTTACAAATTGATAAGACAGAAGCTCTAAAATTTATCCAGGGGCTTTCGGGAGAGTGGAAAATAAAGCCCAGTGATGCCCGCTTTGTCATAACGCCTAATAATAAGGTGAAAATTATTCCGGAGAAATACGGTCAAGATATAGATAAGAACAAATTTTTGTTAGCTTTAGAGCATGGACTTGAGATATCTCACGGGAAAACAGCTCTTGATTTAGTTTTATCCTTACAAAAAATTAAACCCCGATTTTTACAGAGTGAATTAGAAACCTATCACATCACCGGATTAGTTAGCTCTTACACCACATACTTCAATTCCCAAAAAGTTTTGCGTTCACAAAACATAAAAGTGGCGGCAAAATATTTCGGTCGGCAAATTGTTGCTCCCCAAGAGATTTTTTCTTTTAATAAGGTGGTAGGGCCCCGTACTAAAGAAAGGGGTTTTTGTGAGGCCAATATTATCTTAAATAAGGAATATGTTCTGGGAGTAGGAGGAGGGGTCTGTCAAGTTTCCAGTACACTCTATAATGCTTTGCTATTAGCTGGAGTAGAAATAGTGGAAAGGCATAATCACAGTCTCCTGGTATCTTATGTGGAACCAGGAAGGGATGCAGCGGTAGTCTATCCTTCTAAAGACTTGAAGTTTAAAAATAATTTTGGTAGTCATTTGTTGATTACTTGTACAGTAGGAAGAAATGCCTTGACCTATAATATCTATGGGCATGAAGAGCTTAAACGCAAGGTGATACTGAAGAGTATCAAAGAAAAGGAAATAGCACCTGAGACTGTCTATCAGGAAGATCCCCAGCTTGCTAGCGGAACCTATGATTTAGAACGGGAAGGGTCTCCGGGATATATTTATGTAGTGGAATGTCAAACCTATAATCAAGCAGGAAAACTGGTGAAAAAAGAAATTATTTCCCGGGATACCTATCCTCCGGTAGCACGTATTATTAAAACGTCAACCCCTTCTGCCTTGCTGTCCAATTAGCCAAAATTATAGTATAATAGACAATCATGGACAAAAAAGGAGTAAAAGTGATGAATTGTTCCTTGGCTAAGAACAAGAAAAAAAGCAAAATTAGTCTTACAAAAATAGTGCTTACTTCCTTATTTATGATATTTATGGTGCTTGTTGGTATAGGGGCAGTGTTCTATGGCCAATTAGGTCCTGCTTATCTCGAGGCAGAAGAAGAGCAACTTTTTATAATAGAAAGAGGGACAATACCTTCCCAAATTGCTCTTGATTTAAAAGAGCAGGGATTAATTAAGAATAAAAAGGTTTTCCTTCTCTATGCCCGTTTAACAGGAAAATTGAATAAATTTAAAGCCGGACAATATCTACTTACACCATCTTTGAATATACCGGAGATTACAGATAAGTTGGTGGAGGGAAAAGTAGCTACAACAAATTTTACAATTCCCGAAGGATATACTTTACGTCAAATTGCAGAAGTCTTAGCAAATAAAGGCATTGCTGAGGAGGAAGAGTTTTGGCAAGCCGCTAAAGAAGAAAACTTTGACTATCCATTTTTACAGGGACTGCCTAAAAATGAGCTGCGTTTAGAAGGGTTTCTTTTCCCTGATACTTATACCATTCCTAAAGGAATGGAAGTAGAAAAAATACTTGATATAATGTTAAAAAGATTTAATGAAGTTTACGAAAATCTGCCTGCTAACAAAGGAAGTTTGAGTATACAAGAAGCTGTCACCCTTGCTTCTATTGTTGAAGGGGAAGCAGTAGTAGACGAGGAACGTCCCATAATTGCGTCCGTCTTTTACAACCGCCTTAAAATTAAGATGAGGCTTCAATCGGATGCAACTGTTCAATATGCGTTTAAAGAGAGAAAAAAGAGAGTTTTACTAAAGGATCTGGAAATAGAGTCTGCCTATAATACATATCAAAACAGTGGACTTCCTCCCGGACCCATAGGTAGTCCGGGGGAGGCTTCTTTGCGCGCTGTTATGGAGCCTGCCGAAACAGATTACTTATATTTTGTTGCTACGAAGGATGGTAGTGGAGAACATCTTTTTGCAAAAACTTTAACGGAACATAATCGCAATAAAGCCCGATTAGGATATTATGATTGATGAGGTGTTTACTCTGTGTTTACCGTTATGCCTGAAGATATAACTAATTTTTTACGAGAAATGATGCCAGAAAGGTCAGAACTGTTAAAAAGCATAGAGAAGGAATGTCTGGAGGAATACATACCTTTAGTAGAGCCTGAAGTAGGAAGGTTTTTGCAGGTGTTAGTGCAGATAAAGCGACCTTCCCGCATCTTAGAAATCGGTACAGGCATTGGTTATTCTAGTATTCTCCTGGCTCAGGCTTTGGATGAAAATAAGCACATTACAACTATAGAGATAGATAAGAATAGATATGAAAGAGCGTGTAAGAATTTTGCAGCTGCCGGTATTAACGAAATTATAACGCCTTTGTGGGGAGATGCTAATGAAATAATACCCACACTAAAGGGACCTTTTGACTTTGTGTTTATGGATGCGGCTAAAGGCCAATATCCGGAGTTCTTTAGTAAAATATGGCCTCTGCTGTGTAAAGATGGGGTATTAGTCATAGATAATATCTTTCTTAACGGCTGGGTAATTAATATGACTTGGCCGGAAAGAAGAAAAAAAACTATGGTTTGTCGTGTAAGAAAACTATTAGAGACTTTAAAAAATCATACTGAGCTCACCACTGCAATCGTTCCTTTAGGTGATGGGCTTTCAGTAAGTACAAGGAGAACTTTACATGAAAAAAGTTGAATTATTAGCTCCCGCTGGTAATTTGGAAAAATTAAAGATGGCTATTCATTATGGAGCCGATGCTGTGTATTTAGCAGGAAAAACTTTTGGCCTCAGGGCAGGAGCCGGTAATTTTACATATGAAGAAATGAAAGAAGGTTTGGCCTTTGCCCATGCCCGCCAGGCTAAGGTGTATGTTACAGTTAATATTTTTGCGCATAATAGAGATTTGGCAGAATTACCTGATTATCTACGTAAGCTGGAAGAACTAGGGGTTGATGCCTTAATCTTTTCCGATCCCGCCGTTTTGCAAATTGCCCAGGAAATAGGAATTGGTTTGGAACTACATATTAGTACCCAAGCTAATACAACTAACTGGGCCAGTGCTAAATACTGGGAAAAGCAAGGGGTTCAGCGGGTAATTTTAGCTAGGGAATTATCTTTGGAAGAAATAACAGAAATAAAAGAACATACAAATGCGGAGTTAGAAATGTTTGTTCATGGCGCCATGTGTATTTCTTATTCAGGACGGTGTTTATTAAGCAACTATATGGTTAACAGAGATGCTAATCAGGGAGATTGCGCTCAACCCTGTAGGTGGAAATATGCTCTGGTAGAAGAAAAAAGGCCCGGAGTTTATTATCCTATTGAGGAAGATGAGCGGGGAGCATATATTTTTAATTCCCATGACCTGTGTTTGATAGAGTACTTACCTGAAATAATAAAGGCAGGTATAGTCAGCCTGAAAATTGAAGGACGCATGAAGAGTATTTATTATGTTGCTACTATTATTCGTGCCTATCGCAAAGCCCTAGATGCTTATTACCAAGATCCCGATAATTATAAGTTTAATCCCCAGTGGTATGAAGAAACTACCAAAGTGAGTCATCGGGATTATACTACAGGGTTTTTATTTGATAAGCCGGGAACAGCGGATCATAACTATGAAACTTCTTCCTATAAACGGTATTATAGCTTTATTGGACTTGTCCTTGATTACGATGAAGAGACGGGTTGGGCTACTATAGAACAACGTAATAATTTTAAAGTAGGGGATACCCTGGAGTTTATCGGGCCTGATACAGAAATGTTTGCTCAAGAACTCCAGGAAATGAAAGATGACGAAGGGGCATCTATAACAGCAGCTCCCCATCCCCGTCAAATAGTAAAAATACGTGTACAAAATCCTGTTAAAGCTTGGGATATTGTAAGGCGGCGTAAAAATGGCCAATAAATTGTATCTGAAAGTACCGAAAGAGCGTATAACTTTTCTCAACAAGATAATAGAAGGATATGATAATTTGGGTGTTGTTACTACCATTAATCCTAAAGAGGGTCTGGTAATGATTCAAATGACACCTGATACGGAAAAAACCATTAGAGAAATTATTGGAGAACTGGATTTTGTCGAGATAATTTAATAAAATCATAGGAGCAGGTAGAGCCTCTAAAATTTGTAGGTTCTTCCTGCTCCTTTATTTAACAAAAAAATCCCTTTATTTATCTTTACAACAAATAAATAAAATAGTATTATAAAGATGAACATATGAATATATGTTCATATATAGGAGGTAAAGATGGAAAATAACATGGACTTTTGTAAAGGTGAACATTGCGATGCTCGTAAAATGGCGAAGTTAAAGACGGAAGTATTATCAGTGGAAGAAACCACTAAGTTGTCTGAAATATTTAAAGCCATGGGAGATGAAACACGCATCAAGATTATGCATGCTTTAGTAAAGCAAGAATTATGTGTATGTGAATTAACGGAATTAGTACGAATGTCACAATCGGCAGTTTCTCATCAGTTAAGGGTTTTGCGCAATCTTCGTTTGGTAAAGCGTAGAAAAGAAGGCAAACAGGTATATTATTCCCTTGATGACGAACACATTGTTAATATCTTTACCCAAGGATTAGAACATATCAGACACGATTAAATTTAGGGAGATAGGAATGGGGGTTCATTATGAATAATCAGAAGGAGTATATCCTACAAGGTCTAGCTTGTGCCTCTTGTGCCGGAAAAATAGAAACGTCCGTCAAAAAAATTCACGGGGTAAAGGAAGCTTCCTTAGATTTTGTCTCATGTAATTTAAAATTAGAATTAAAATCTCCTGATTTACAGGAAAACATAGAGCAGGAAATAAAAAGAATTGTTAATAATTTGGAACCCCATGTGCAAGTAGTGGATAGAGGGGCGAATGATAATAAAGCTCAAGTAAATGAAAAAAATAGTATAAATAAAGGCAGACTTATTAAATTAGGCGGAGGGATGTTGCTATATTTAGTGGCCCTGTTGGATCTTTTTAATCCGTCTGTTAATTTAGGATTATTCGTAGCCAGCTACTTTTTGATTGGTGGAGAGATTGTATTGCAGGCCGTAAAGAATATTGGACGAGGGCAGGTTTTCGATGAAAACTTCCTCATGACCTTAGCTACCATAGGTGCTTTCGCAATTCAAGAGTATCCGGAAGCTGTGGGTGTAATGCTCTTTTACCAAATCGGAGAACTGCTGCAGGATAGAGCAGTAGATAATTCTCGCAATTCTATTCAGAAACTACTAAATATTAAGCCGGATGTGGCTTGGGTTAAAAGAGAAGGTGACTTTGCCAAAGTAACTCCCGAAGAAGTAGAAGTCGGAGATATTATCATGGTTAAGCCTGGGGAGCGGGTACCCCTGGATGGTGAAGTTATTCAGGGTTCCTCGTTTCTCGATACTTCAGCCCTTACCGGCGAATCGGTTCCCAGGAGAGCTACAGTAGGGGACAATATTTGCAGCGGATATATTAACACCAGCAGCGTGTTATATCTTAATGTAACTAATAATTTTAGTAATTCTTCCATATCCAAGATTTTAAGATTAATGGAAGAAGCTAGCAGGAAAAAAGCCCCGACAGAGAAATTTATCACTAAATTTGCCCGTTACTATACACCGGCTGTAGTTTTAATAGCTTTAGGTGTAGCCTTGCTTCCCCCTGTGTTATTACAAGAAAGTTTTGCTAAGTGGATTTATAGGTCCTTAATATTCTTAGTAGTTTCGTGCCCTTGTGCCTTGGTCATTTCCATACCTTTAAGTTATTTTGGGGGTATCGGTAAAGCTGCTAAACAAGGGATTCTAGTTAAAGGTGGCAGCTATCTGGAGACTCTAAATAGTGTAAAAACTATAGTCTTTGATAAAACGGGAACCTTAACAAAAGGAGCTTTTCAAGTAATATCCGTTACACCGGAACCGGATATTACAGAGGAACAGCTGCTGGAATATGCCGCTTTAGTGGAAAGCTATTCCAATCATCCTATAGCTCAGGCTATTTTGCGTAGTTGTAACAAGCAGCTGGACAGTACGCAGATTGATAATCTTGAAGAACTGCCGGGCTTAGGTGTTAAAGGGACTTGGCAAGGTAAACAAATTTTAGCAGGAAACATGAAGTTGTTAGAAATGTCCGGGATAAACGGCAAGGAGCCCCAGTTAGTGGGGACGGCAGTACACGTTGCCCTTGACAATAAGTATCTAGGCCATATAGTAATAGCAGATTCTTTGAAAGAAGATAGCGTATCGGCTGTTGCCAAGCTAAAAGAGCTGGGACATAAGATTATTATTCTTTCCGGTGATAAACAACAGGCGGCTGAAGAAATTGGCAGTAAGCTTCAGGTAGATCAAGTTTATGCTGAGCTCTTACCCCAAGATAAAGTGACCATGGTAGAACGCCTTATTCAATCCCAGGATAAAGGGAAACTAATTTTTGTAGGAGACGGTATCAACGATGCTCCCGCTTTGGCTCGAGCAGATATCGGGATTTCTATGGGTGGGGTAGGTTCTGATGCTGCCGTGGAAGCTTCCGATATTGTTTTAATGAATGATGAACCCTCCAAGCTGGTAGAACTATTTAATACAGCCGGAATGACGAGAAAAATTGTGTGGCAGAACATTTATTTTTCTCTAGGAGTAAAAGCAGCGGTAATGCTACTGGGAGCAGGTGGTATGGCTACTATGTGGGAGGCAGTATTTGCCGATGTAGGTGTGGCCCTATTAGCCGTCTTAAATTCCATGCGGATAATTAAAAGTAAATCAGGTGACTAAGAAAAAATTCCCCTGGCAAAGCTAATTGCTGGGGGGATTTTCTGATGAACAAAAGACTTATAAGGGTTTCCTGGTTGTTTGGTTGTTTATTCTTAATAGTAATTGTGCGTACAGCCTATGTTCAATTGTGGGATGGACCCCATTCCGGTACCACCCTGGCAGAAAAGGCTTTAAAATATCACATTCAAATAATTCCTGGAGAAGAATACCAGCGGGGAGAAGTTTTGGATTGCAACTTAATCTCTCTTACTGATAGCGGTATTAAACCAACTCTGGTAGCTTTTCCTTTAAGCATCACAGATATTAAGAATACTACCTCTGTATTAGAAAATATAATAGGTATGGAAAAAGAACAGCTAGAAAGTATAATCAGGAAAAACCAAGAAAAATATGGCGAACGCATACCTTTAATTATTAAAAACAATTTGACTCCTCAAGAAGTGAAAAAGTTGGAAGAGCTAACCCTTCCCGGGCTGGCTGTCTTACCAATTAAAACCAGATATGGCCCTAAGGCTTTAGCTAAACATCTAATCGGATATTTAAACAGTATTGATGCCCAGCAATGGAGCAAGTTACCCAAGGATAATATACCTATGGCCTATAAGATAACAGATAAAATTGGAGTTTCCGGGCTAGAAGGTAAGTACGAGCAATATTTGCGAGGCTCGAGTCCGGAAACCACTATTCAAGCCATTGCCGATGGTAATGGACGTATATTACCGGGGTTAGGCTATAAGCTCCAAGAGGAAGCTGCTGATCCCTGGCGTAATCATCTGGTTTTAACTATAGACAAAAGGTATCAGGAAATTGTGGAGCAGGCCATGGACAAGAGTATTGCCAGGGGAGCAGTAGTGGTTATTGATATTCCTACGGGACATATCTTAGCTGCTGCCAGTCGTCCTAACTTTCAGCAAAACCAGATAGGAAAATATATCACAGGTGTAGATGAATTAATTGATCGTACAGAAAGGATCGCCTTCTATCCCGGTTCAGTATTTAAAATGGTTGTAGCGGCAGGAGTATTAGAAGAAGGTTTGGCCACAACTAAAGAAGTCTTTAGTTGTGAGGGAACTTATCAATTTTCTGATGGCACAGAAATTAAATGTCTCCAGGAACATAATGAAGTTACTTTACTGGAGGCAATCTGTAAATCATGTAATACTACTTTTGTAAAACTAGGACTCAGACTGGGCAATGAAAAAATAGCTGAGTACGCAGCTAAGTTGGGTTTCACCATAAATGTTGATAGTACATCTCCCCCTGCTTTACTGGGGAATGCATCTATCGGCCAGCAGGGCGTTTTAGTTAGTCCGTTGCAAATTGCCAATCTTTATGCAACAATAGGGAGAAACGGGTATTATAGACCGCATCAAATGATAAATAGTATTCGTAACTACCAAGGAGATATTGTCAAGGAGTTTCCTGTCAAACCGCCTATACAGGTACTGAGCAAAAATACATGCTCAGTTCTAAAAAAAGCCTTGGTACAAGCTGCCCAAGTGGGTTCCGGCAGTACGGGTTGGGTAGACAACGGAGGGACTGCCGGTAAAACAGGTACTGCTCAAGCCAATAATTCTAATAAAGTGATCGCTTGGTTTGCAGGTTTTACTCCTGTTGATGAACCTCGTCTGGCCATAGCAGTAATGGTTGAAGAAACGGAGGGAGGAGTTACGACAGGACTGACAGGTGGTAAAAATGCTGCTCCCGTTTTTAAAGAAATTGCAGAAAAAATTTTTTTATTGCAAGAAAGGGAGAAGTAAAGAATAGTTAAACCTCTTGTAAAACGGTAATGTCAAGGTAAAATATCCCGGGATATTTTACCTTGACATCATTTAAATATAGTGACATATTTATATATGTGGCGAAACATATATATAACATATAGTATATATGTTATATTTTTGTGAGATATTTTTTTGCCCAAATTTGCTATAATTAAATATTAATCAAAGTTTTAATATTAGTTGCAATATATTTTGAGACATATAAAAATTTATTATTAAATAAAGGAGGCACTTATGTTAATCTATATATTATAAGTCAAAATTTTTATATGTTTTAAAAGTAAATATACTGCTATAAAAGTAGTATAAATATATGCTAGGAGTGAAAATACATGAACAAATTCACTTTTCGGGGCGGTATTCACGTAAATGGGTATAAAGAAGTGACCAACAGTCTCGAAACGTTGCCTGCCAACATTCCTGATAAGGTGTACATTCCTCTTTCGCAGCATATAGGAAGTCCTTGTTCAGCCCTGGTAAAAGTAGGGGATGAAGTTAAAAAAGGACAAAAAATAGGAGAAGGCAAAGGTTTTGTTACTGCTCCTATTCATGCCAGTGTAAGTGGAAAAGTAAGTGCCATCGAGACTAAAGCCCATCCGGGTGGCGGATATGTACCGTGCATAGTTATCGAAAATGACAGAAAAGAAGAATGGGCAGAGACTGTTAAGCCTTGTCCCAATCCGGATAGTCTTACCCCGGAAGAAATCAGAAAAATAGTTTTGGAAGCAGGAATAGTAGGAATGGGAGGAGCCACTTTCCCCACCCATGTAAAATATAGTCCTAATCCTGAGAAAAAAGTAGAGTTTGTCTTGTTAAACGGTGCAGAATGTGAACCTTATTTAACGGCTGACCATCGTATTATGTTGGAAAAAGCAGAAAGAATAGTTAAAGGTTTACACTATATTATGAAAAGTGTTAATTGTCCTAAAGGAATAATAGCGGTAGAAGATAATAAACTGGATGCTGTAGAAGTTTTGCAAAAGGCAGCTCAAGATGAAAAAGGGATAGAGGTTATACCTTTTAAAGAAAAGTATCCTCAAGGCTCAGAAAAACAGTTGATTTATGCTGCCACAGGTCGGGAAGTACCCGTAGGGGGGTTACCTTTAGATGTAGGAGCAATCGTTAATAATGTGGGAACAGCTGCTGCTATAGCCGATGCCATAGAAAAAGGGATACCTCTTATTGAACGTATTGTTACCGTTAGTGGTACGGGTGTCCAGAAGCCTACTAACTATTTGGTTCGAGTGGGTACTTTGTTTAAGGATTTGATTGAGCAAAGTGGCGGATATACCGGAGAAATTGGAAAAGTTATTTCCGGTGGACTAATGATGGGAAAAACTGTATTTACAGATGATATGCCGGTAATCAAAGGTACCTCGGGAATCGTTGTTCTTAAAAAAGAAGATGTAAAAGAGGAAACGGAATATACGTGCGTTCGTTGTGCTAAATGTGTTGATGCTTGTCCCGCTTTCCTGGAGCCGACAACTTTAGCAAAATTATCAAAAATGGAGCGTTGGGAGGAAGCAGAGGCTAATAATGCTTTGAGTTGCATAGAATGTGGTTCTTGTGCTTATGTTTGTCCTGCAAAAATAAACATAGTTCAACATATTCGCAGAGCAAAGCAAATGATAATGAGTGCTAAGAAAAAGGCTAAAAAATAATGGAGGTAGTGAATAAATGAATAATGAATCAAGTTTATTACTAGTTTCGTCATCACCGCATATACGAAACACCGACAGCGTACCGGCGGCTATGCGTGATGTTATTATTGCTTTATTACCAGCCCTTGTTGCCTCCCTGTATTTTTTTCGCATGGCTTCATTAAAAGTCATCTTAACTTGTGTAGTAGTTGCAGTTATTTGTGAAGTTGTGTGTCGGAAGGTTATGAAAAGGGAAGCGAGTATTCATGATAACAGTGCAATTGTAACTGGACTTTTATTGGCATTTTGTTTACCCCCGGCAGTTCCTCTTTGGATTGCAGGTATAGGAGCAGCTGTTGCAATAATTATAGGTAAACAGCTCTTTGGAGGATTAGGCAATAATATTTATAATCCTGCTCTTATTGGAAGAGCGTTTTTGACTGCTGCTTGGCCTGTATATATGACTACTTGGTCCGCACCCCTTGATGGCGTGACCACGGCCACACCTTTAGGCATAATTAAAGAAGCCGGCAAACTCCAAGCTTTAGGTGATGCCGGTGCTGCTCAAGAACTAATGAAACAACTTCCTGCTTTGGGAGACATGCTCATAGGAAATATCGGCGGAAGTTTAGGAGAAACCAGTGCTTTAGCCCTTATAATTGGTGGTTTATATCTCCTGTACCGCGGCCACATCGATTGGAGAATTCCTTTCACATATATAGGAACGGTCTTTATTTTAACTACAATAATTGGCTTGTCTACGGGACAAGGTATGTGGTATCCCCTCTTTCATGTATTAGCAGGTGGCTTAATGATTGGTGCCTTCTTCATGGCTACTGATTGGGTTACCAGTCCCATAACAAAAAAAGGCAGAATAATCTTTGGACTAGGTTGTGGCTTATTAACAGTATTAATCCGTACTAAGGGTGGTTATCCGGAAGGTGTTTGTTATTCGATTTTATTAATGAACACAGTAACTCCTCTTATTGACAGATATACTAAATCCCGTGTGTTTGGGAGGGTTAAGAATCATGCGTAAAGAATTAAAATTAGGATTATTCTTACTGATAGTTGCCGGATTAGCCGGATTGGCCATAGGTTATGTGAATGATATAACAAGCCCTATCATAGCTGAGCAGATTAAACAAAATAAAATCGACAGTTTTGCAGAAGTTTATCCTGGAGCAGAGGAAGTTAAAGATGAAAGCTCCCAATATGTTAAAGAAGAGGACGGTATTGTTACGGAAGTAAATGTGGCTTATAAGGCCGGCGCTCCTTGCGGTGTCATCTATACTGTGGAGCCCTCAGGTTATAGTGGTGTAGTAAGAACACTGGTGGCCTTTGATATTGCTACTCAAAAGATTACGGGAATAAAAGTATTAAATCAGACAGAAACACCTGGCCTAGGTGCTAATTCTGAAGAAAGCTGGTTTGCAGATCGTTTTAAAGATAAAACTGCTACCCAACCCTTGGAAGTTGTAAAGCAAGAACCTGTGGGTGACAACCAAATCTTAGCTATAACCTCAGCAACTATAACTTCCAAAGCAGTTACAGAGGGTGTAAATACTGCTAGACAGCATTATGTAGATAATTTTGTGCAGCAGTAATTTGAGCGTATAAGTATAAAATTTTGCAGGGAGGTTAAGTTGTTATGAGCTTAGGTAAGGAATTTACCAAGGGTATAATTCGTGAGAATCCCCTTTTCCGTTTAACCTTGGGTTTATGTCCATCATTAGCCGTTACTACGTCTGTGGAAAACGGGTTAGGTATGGGTGCCGCATTTTCAGCCGTATTACTGGCTTCTAATATTACAATTGCCCTTTTAAGAAAGATTATCCCCGATAGCATACGTATCCCTAGTTTTATTGTTATCATTGCTACTTTTGTAACTTTGATAGAAATGATAATGCACGCATTTGCTCCGGACCTTTTCAAAAGCTTAGGAATTTATATTCCTTTGATTGTTGTTAACTGTGTTATCTTGGGAAGAGCGGAAGCCTTTGCCAGCAAGAATTCCCTGATGCCTTCTATTATGGATGGTTTAGGGATGGGATTAGGTTTTACTTTAGCACTGGTTATCATCAGCGCCTTTAGAGAAATATTAGGTGCAGGTACTTTCTATGGGATTCCTCTCTTTGGAGCATCAGCTAACCCGGCTTTGATCATGATTTTACCTCCGGGGGGCTTCATTACCATGGGAATCATTTTGGCCTTAATGAACAAATTTCAACATGATGCTAAATAAGCAGAAAGGAGAGGTAGCCAGTGAAAGATTTATTTATAATTATTGTTAGTGCTGTTTTAATTCACAATATTATATTATCCCAGTTTTTAGGGGTTTGTCCCTTCTTAGGTGTATCTAAGAAATTGAGTTCGGCTTTGGGAATGGGGGCCGCCGTAACCTTTGTTATGGTCCTTGCCTCTACCATTACTTGGATTATACAACACTTTGTGCTAGCCTACTATGAAATAGAGTATTTGCAGACCATTGCTTTTATTCTGGTAATTGCTTCTTTAGTTCAATTTGTAGAAATGGTTATTCGCAAATTTAGTCCGGCTTTGTATAAGTCTTTAGGTGTATATTTACCTTTGATTACTACTAACTGTGCAGTCTTGGGTGTGGCTATTTTAAATGTTCAAACAGAATATACTTTTGTAGAAGGTTTATTCAATAGTGTGGGAAATGCTCTTGGATTTACTCTGGCTTTAGTTTTGTTTGCAGGTATCAGGGAGAGATTAGAATTGGCTGACATTCCTGCCTCCTTGCAGGGATTGCCCATTGCTTTGATAACTGCTGCTTTGATGTCTATGGCCTTTTTAGGGTTTACAGGTCTTTTATAATTAAGGACGGAGGTATATATACATGTATTATGCTGTTGTAAGTTTAGCTATTATGGGTGGTATCTTTGGACTCGTATTAGCTTTTGCGAGTAGAAAATTTGCCGTAGAAGTAGATCCCCGTGTAGAGGCCATTAATGAAGCATTGCCGGGTGCTAACTGTGGAGCTTGTGGTTATCCGGGCTGTAGTGGCTTGGCAGAAGCCATTGCGGAAGGAAAGGCTCCCGTTGATGCTTGTGTACCCGGAAAAGAAGCTGTGGCCAAGAAAGTTGCTGAGGTCATGGGTGTGGAGGCCAATGCAAATAAAGAAAGATCCATTGCTCAATTAATGTGTCAGGGCGGGAATGATAAGTGTAAGAATATCTATGAAGGAATGGGTTTCGAAGATTGTCATTCGGCAGTTGCACATTTCAAAGGACCTAAAGCCTGTAATTACGGGTGTCTGGGTTTTGGTTCATGTGAAAAGATATGTCCCTTTGGAGCTATCAAAATGGGCGATAATGGCCTGCCTATTATAGATCCGTATTTATGTACCGGGTGCGGAAAATGTGTGCAAAATTGTCCTCAACAAGTTTTGAAATTAGTCGGAGTAAGCCATTTAGTCCATGTTCGTTGCAGTAACAAAGACAAAGGAAAATTTGCCAAACAGGCATGTAGCGTAGCTTGTATAAAATGCCGCCTTTGTGAGAAGAATTGTCCTCAGGACGCTATTCATGTAGTTAGTGATGAACAAGGTGGCAGTGTAGCAGTAATAGATTATGAAAAATGTACTAACTGTGGAATATGTGCTACAAAATGTCCTACCAAAGCTATTGAGAAGATTCTTCCTATAGATAACACTGTTCCGCCTAAAACTGTAGAACCTGAAGATACAACAAATTCAAATTGTGGAGCTTGTGGACTTTGTAAATAATTATGAATAAAAGATATTATTACCTTATTACAATTATTTGTGTAGTTTTTCTAGTGGTCCTGGGATTCCTTCGTTTTCGGCAAGAGGAGGAAGTTACCAGTGAGCAATTTCTGATGGATACCCTTGTAAGTATCAGGGTTACCGGTGATGAACAAGAAAAGCTGCAAGAGGCTGTACAAAAAGCCTTTGGGGAAATGAAAAGGATTGAGGAATTGACTGATCGTTTTCAAGCAGCTGGTTCCTCATCCTGTACCAGTGAGATCTGTCGTGTTAACTCCGCGGCAGGTAAACAGGCCCAAGTAGTAGATTCTGATGTATTTACTATGTTAGTTTTAGCCAAGGAATATGCTGATCTGTCCGGGGGGGCTTTTGATATAACAATTGGTCCCCTCCTGGATCTATGGGGCTTTGGTAAGGCTGAGCAAAAGGTACCGTCCGCTGAAGATATCAAAAAAGCACTAGCTTTGGTGGATTATCGGGAGCTAGTACTGGATGACACGGATAATAGTGTGCTGCTCAAGAAAACAGGAATGTCTCTGGACTTGGGGGGGATAGCCAAAGGTTATGCAGCAGGAAAAGCCCTTCAAGTTCTGCAAGAACATGGGGTAAAGAGTGCCCTGCTAAATGCCGGGGGCAATATTTCAGTATGGGGGCAGAAAGCCGATAAGAAACCGTGGATGATCGGAATCCAAGACCCTCGTGATCCTGGTGAAGTAATTGGGGCCTTAACCCTTAATAATGAATCAGCAGTTACCTCGGGGGACTATAATAGATATTTTATCTATAAAGGTCGACGTTATCATCATATTATCTCCCCCTTTACAGGCTATCCGGCAGACAAAAATATGAGCGTAACAGTAGTGGCTTCTGATCCGGGAATTGCCGATATACTTTCTACTACTCTTTTCGTCCTAGATTACACAAAAGGGCTGCAAATAGTGGAGAAACTGGAAGGTGTAGATGCTCTGTTCGTGACAGCTGATAGGAAGATAGTAATATCTTCCGGGTTAAAAGAAAAGTTTACAATTAAGCAGGGGAAGGACTATACCTATGAAGAAAGCGGATTGGTTTCTAGTAATTAGCATTGCACTGCTAGCTTTAATATTTACAGCTTTTAATAAACATGTTTTTTTTAGAGCAGGGGATGTGACCCAGGAAACTAAAGCCGTTATTAAAGTACAGGGTGAGAAGATAAAAGAGATGTCTCTGCCTTTAAAAGAAAAGCATTATAAGCTTGAGGTTCAGGGTAAAGAGGGTATCGCGGTTATAGAATTTCAAGATAAACAAGTTCGCATGTATGAATCACCATGTGCTGAACAGATTTGTGTACAGCGGAGCTGGATAAGTTCGCCGGGAGAAAGTATTATCTGCGTACCCAACGAAATAGTTGTAGAAATTGAGAGTGCAAAGCAACCTTATGATGCTGTTACTTACTAGCTGCTTAAGCTAAAGGTTAGGGAAATAATTTATTTGGGGATTATTATTGATGTATAAAACGCGCAAACTCATAGAAATAGCTATGTTTGTTACACTTGGTACTGTGCTACACGTTATGGAGGCCACCGTACCTAATCCTTTACCCCTTCCAGGTGCAAAACTGGGTTTAGCAAATATAGTGACCCTCTTAGCTTTAATTAGGTATGGTTTTAAAACCAGTATAGCTGTTGCCTTGATGAGAGTATTGTTTGGCTCCTTACTTAGTGGGACGTTCTTGTCTCCCAGTTTTATGCTGAGTTTGTCAGGAGCCTTTGTAAGTACAGGAATTATGAATATATTGTATTATTTTGTGCCGGCCTTTAGTGTAATCGGAATAAGTATTATAGGTGCTGCCGCCCATAATATGGGACAGCTTATGGCAGCATCCCTACTAGTGCAAACAAAAGGAATTTTTTATTATTTGCCTTTTTTACTAATATTTAGTTTGCCCGCTGGTTTTTCCACAGGATTAATAACTAAACTTTTGCTTCCCTATTTACAAAGAGAATAGTAAAAATAAAAAAATAATTGGGCTTTTAGCCCAATTATTTGTTCTCTTCTTTTTTAGCAAACGAATCCTTTGGTGCACCACATTCCGGACATTTACCGGGGCGGCAACGGGCATCCTTTTCATAGCCACAAGAACTACATTTCCAAACAGCCATTTACATTCCCTCCATTGCTAGAATTTTTTTACTTTATTGATAGTGTCTCTAACTATTAATATAATAATTCTTATTAAAAAAAGGAAGTAAAATTTTACCTAAACTTGACAGAATAGCAGGAAAAACCTAAAATTTTGTAGGGAGAAAGAATCAAACTAGGAGGTGAAGATTATGCCAAGTTATGATTATCGTTGCCCTCAATGCGGTAAATTTACGATTTCCCAGAGTATAAAAGAACCTGCCTTACAAGAGTGTCCTACTTGTGGTTCCCCTGTAAAACGTTTGATTGGTAAAAACGTTAATATTCTTTATAAATGTGGTGGGTTTTATTGTAAAGATACAAGTTCACCAAATGGAACAGAGCCTCGGAAAGAAAATAATAAAACAGAGACTAAAGCAGAGAAAAAGGCAGAAAAAAAAGCAGAAACACCTAAAGATAGTAAAGCCAGTTAAAACAAAAACCAGAAAGTATTTTCTTTCTGGTTTTTGTTTTTTATATTTATTGTTGTCCTTGTCCTTTCATAGCTTCCTCAGCGTACTGAACAAGTTTCCTGGTCATGTAACCACCTACATAACCATTTTGCCGAGAAGTGAGACTACCTTTATCAAGGCTTTGATAGTTGGTTATACCAAGTTCATTTGCTGTTTCATACTTCATGTTATTCAGAGCAGTTTTTGCTCCTTGAACAGCAGGTTTATTTGTATTACGTGGCATTTTGTCAGCCTCCTTCCTGGAACATAGTTTAATTTAAGTTCCATTCATAGGTTGCGCAAACTGGCTTAAGATATGTTGCAAATAATTTGACAGATATACCAATTTAATAGGAAATAGCCAAAATTTATATATAATAACATTTTATTGCTCTAAAACTAACACAGATAACATAATGAGAATAACTCATTACCTTCTTTATCTATACCGATGGGATCATATAGAGAAACTTCACCTTTATTTTTTTTGGTGGCACGCAAATGCATTAAAATTTCATTTTCTATACAGCGAGCAGCATAAGTAGCAAGTTTAGTTCCTTTATTCATGTTAAAAGTATTAATTGCTTTAATTAAACCAATGGTACCAATAGAAATAATATCGTCCTTATCATCGGCAAGACTATCAAATTTCTTACTGATATGGGCGACTAAACGTAGATTGTGCTCTATTAAAATATTTCTGGCTTTCATATCACCCTGTTGCACACCTTTTAAATAAAAAGCCTCATCTTCTTCGGAAAGCGGTTGAGGAAATGCGTTATTGCTTAAGTAATACATTAACAAAAGCAAACTTTGTAACACAGTGGCCGATGCAATAATAAATGATCCTAAGCCCATCTTAATAAATCAACCTCCCTTTTTCAGTCGTTCTTAATATTATGGTGTTAGGGAAGAAAATGTGCATGTCATTTTTAAAAAAATTAAAAAATTTTATCGCGGTATAATCGTTCGCAAAATCTCCTTCCCATATATAATCATTTACTTATAGTTCTGGTGGGGTAACTTAGGATATAGTGTCAGAGTAAATTCATCATTACGCTGATATTTTTCTTTGCGATAAGTGGCCTGATTTAACACCGACTTGAGTAAGGCATTTTTCAGGACAGGATCAGCGGTATTATCATATTGAGCAATAACTGATTCTACCCGAGGAATAATAACTCTATGAGTTTGCTGACGCTCCTCTGCTAGCTTTAAAGTTGCCTCTGACGATATAATACCTATGCGGGCAGATTCTATTCGCTCTGAGAGGCTTTTCATACGTTTTAGGTAGGTCCTTTCATCATAAATGCCCCGTTCTAGAAAGTCGTGAAGCCGTTCTTGTTGTTGTTGTAATTCCTGTAGTTCTTTATGGAGATTCTCACAAATCTTTCTATTTATAGTTGTTTCGTTATTATATATGTCCGACTTTCCATAGTGTTCCCATTTATCTTTATATTCACTGAGCCAAGCCTTAAGAGCTTCTATGATACGTGCTTCAACATATTCGAAGCGCGTACTTTTATTGGGACACTGGGAATTGTAACAGATAAGGTGGGATTTTTGTTTGGAATAGGGCCTGAGAATCATTGATGCTCCGCACATTTGGCATTTTATTAATCCTGCCAGAGGGTTAACGATATTTTTTTGCAGATTATAAGGGGTGTGATATTTACTGTGGAGGATTTCCTGGGCTTTCAGATAGGTATCCATAGATATAAGGGGCTCATGCTTGCCTCGCACGTCTATCCATTCCCTACGAGGTCTGGTTTTAGTAGTTCTCCTTTTGCCCGGATCTTTGGCTTTGGTATATTCTTTCTTTTTCCATTGCAGACGACCGGCATATACTGCATTCTTAATAATAGTCAGCACCGAGGAGGCTTTCCATGCTATACCTGTGTATGAGCGGAAACCTAGACGGTTTAATTCCGTAGCTATTTTACCGGTACCTCTGCGTTTTTCCGGATCAGGATGGGTATACCAGGCAAAGATCATTTTTACAACGGAGGACTGTTTCGGGTGAGGTATTAGTATTCTTTCATTATTCTTTTTTTCTACTAAATATCCATAGGGAGGTCGTGCTCCAATATAGTTTTTACCGTCGCGCACGGAACGAACCCTTCCGCCTTGCAGGCGGCGGGTAATTATTTTCAGTTCTTTTCTAGCCATGAAAGCTTCAAACTCAGAATATTCTTCATCAAATTCATCTAGTAAATCATATATTTTGCGAGATGTGACTATTTTAGTCTTAGCCTGTTTAAATGTTTCCAGGATAAGGCCTTGATCCTGCATGTTACCGCGCCCCAAACGATCTAGATCCATGCAAAATACAGAGTTCCAGTGCTTAGCTTCCACGTCTTTTAATAGTTGTAGGATTTCAGGGCGGTGAATGATACTTTCCCCGGAGGCAATTTCTTCATAGATTCTACTGATCTTTATGTTAAGCTCTTTTGCTAAACGCAAGAGAGCCTTTTTATGTTTTGTCAATGTTTCTCCCTCACCACGGGCTTCAGCTTCCTGATCTTCCCGGGATTTGCGCAGGTAAATGCAGGCAGGTTCTAAATTTTGGGCATCATAATTGCAATGCATAATATTACCACCTCAAGAAGATTATACAAGAAAAAGCGCAAGGAGAGGGAGGTGTCAGCAAGTACTTTTTTAAAAATAATATTACAAAAACTACTAGTTTTTTAGAAAATTCGTTGCCCTGTAACAGGTCTAAGATTTATTGACTAGCTGCTTTTCGTTACTTATACTAAAAAATGATGGCAACTAATTGTTGCAAATATAAATCTATAAAATAATAGAAACAGGAGTGAAGGCCAATGGACAAATTATTTTATGAGCAAGAGATGTTAGGTAAATACTAAGAAAAAACATGTATAAATTAAAAAAAAACTACTATCCTCTAATGGGATAGTAGTTTTTATTCTTCTTCCAGCAATTTTTCGTCGCGCATTTCCAGGATTACTTCTCTAATTATTTGCTTTAATCCTTGAATTGTTAAGAGAGATTGTCCTGATTTATTCTGATCAGCTATAAATACATTATCAAGATATAAATTTTGTTGTTTATACTCTTTATCTTGGGGATAACGTTGATTTGTACGTCCCAGCAGAAAATCAATTGTAGTATCGAAATAATCTGCTAATTTAACTAAAGTATAATTATCAGGTTCTCTTTTGCTGATTTCAATCATAGAAAGAGAACCTCGCGAGATATCGATACATTTTGCTAATTGTTCTTGGGTTATATTTTTTTCTTCACGTAGCACTTTAATTCGTTGCCCTAATGGAGTCATATATTACACCTCAAATATAAAATACCATACTGAGTTGTAAAAAAAGTAATTTGCCCTAAAATATTGCAATACATATTGACGGGCCACTTATAGTTGCATATACTAAGAATATAGTATAACCAGATGTTACAAATAAATGAAGAACGTGGGAGATATAAACAAATATAGCAAAACATACAGGAAAAAAATACCATATAATTTAGTGCCTGTATCCCGGGAACCACCTCATAAGATGTAGCGAGGTGGTCAGCAAATGGAAGAGAATAAATATAATATTACCTATCAACTAGGAAAGTCAACAGTTAATATTGTAGCTCCTACACCTATGACAGAGGAAGAAAAGGAAAAGATATTATTTGATTTCTATACTGCTGGATGGGCAATTTGGAACTCCTTGCCTAAAGAGGAAAGGGTAAAAATTAATCAATTACACTGTCAAAAAAAACCAGATGAATAGGGCAAAACTGGGAGGGCTGCCGAGGCTCTAAATCTATTTAGGTGGTGGATTGATGGATTTGAACTCATATTTGCTACACTTAAAAATAATTCAAGGTAGAGAGAAATTAGTTAAAATGTCAGAAAAATATGGAATTGGGGACCCTAAAGTATTAGCCTATAGTAGGCAGTTGGACAAGCTCATAGTTCAGATGATGAGGGAGATAACGGAATAAAAATGATAAGCGGTGATCATTAATGGTCACCGCTTATCATTTTTATAACAGAAATTTTAAATTTTAACTATTATATAAAAGATTGTAAAAAATTTTAATAAATTTAGGCATAAAGTCTCAAATGCATGATATAATGGACCTAGATAGTAGTATAAATTTGTAAATTATATAAGCGAATCTGATACAGATAACATCCGGAAGGTAATGAGATTACATTAATTGATGTGTTAGGAACTGATCCGGAAATTGTACCAAATATTGTACAAAATAATGTTGAGTTTCAACAGATGCTTTCCCGTATAAAATATTTAAATAAGAGAGAAAAAAAGGTTGTAGAATTACGTTTTGGTTTGATAAATGGAATAAGAAAAACTCAACGGGAAATAGCCAGAATGCTGGGAATTTCAAGATCTTATGTTTCACGAATAGAAAAACGGGCTTTAGAGAAACTAATCAAGGATCTAAATTAAATTTAGCATTATATTCTACTGCAATAAAAATAAAAATATTTAGAAAAATGGCAAAAAACATACACACATGAAGAAATTGGTCGTAAAGTTATAACAGGAAAAATAATCCAGAAATAGAATAAATCAACATATGTTGTATATTATATCTATATCAAAAGGAATAAGGATGGTGTTAAAATGATAAAAAAAATATGTCCTTATTGCAATGGAAACTCATATTCTTCTTATGAGGGTATAAGCTGGATTTGTCCTTATTGTAAAAATAATATTAGTGGATTAAATAGTTGTAAGAGCAAAGTAAATAGGGTAGGAAATCTAACCGTAATTAATACACTAAAGAATAAAGAAGAGGAGATGATAAAAAAATAAAGAGCTGACCGATAAAAGGTGGCCAGCTATGATAAAAGGAAAGATATAATTTCATATTCATTATATAATAAATTGTAAAGCGCGTAAATGGAAAAACCAGCTAATAAACGGATGTTTATACATGTTGATTTAATACCTATGTTATATTATCCTATTTTTAGGTATAATAGTAAATATTGAGCATTTAGTTTGGTGTATAAATTTATTGGGAGACTGATACAGGCTATGGCGCTAACTAGTTCAAGAAAACAAAGATTAAGCTTAATTTCCCCTAATGAGACTGTAAATTCTTTATCAGAAATTGATTTAAAAGCCTTATACCTAGCAAAAAAAAGGGGGATAATCCTAGATTTAGATAATACTATTACACCTTGGAATCAATATAAAGTTAACCATAAGGCGCATAATTTTATCCATAATGCATTACAATTAAAGTATAAGATATGTTTATTAAGTAATGCTTCGCGAGTAAGAACTGGAAAGATAGCTAAACTTTATAATTTACCTTATGTGGCTGCAGCATTTAAACCACGCAAAAAACCATTTCAACAAGCGTTACAATTGCTGAATCTGGAAAATAATGAAGTGATGGTAATTGGTGATCAGTTGTTTACGGATATTTTAGGTGGAAATCGCATAAACTGTTATACGATTCTAGTTAATCCCTTAGAGGAAAAAGAATTTATTGGTACTAAATTAATGAGAATGCTGGAAAAGGCTTTTCGATAAAAGAGAAAGGGCTGATCGCTAAGATAGCCCTTTCTTTGAGGGACATATTTAAATTAAGCTTTAGTAAAGGCAAGAATGATAACGTCTTTGTTATCATCTTTATTTAGTGTATTCTCCACATTAAGAAGTTGATCCAGCTGGGAATTAGTTAAATCAGCGAATTCATATGATTCTCTGCTCATAGCTTTACTACTCCTTTCATATTTTTAAATATATATTGATAAATTTATTATTAACAGTATAATAAGGGGTTATTCAAGGATAATTGGAATTATTAACAAATTAAGACTAAAAAATGACTAATATATATTATTTTAGAAGATAATGTACTAAAATAATATATTAAAATAAAAGGGAAAGGCCTTCCTTACGGTGAATGTAATAAAATGGAAAATATTTACTAAAGGAGGACTTTCCATGGAAAAAAAATTAACAGTTAAAGAAGTAGCCCAGATCATGCAAGAGGAAGAAAGTACTATTCGTTATTGGGAAAAAGAATTTCAAGATTATTTAAATGTCAAAGCCAATAAAGGGGTAAGAAAAAGATACACCCCTCAAAATTTAGAGATGTTTACAAAAATCAGCGAGCTTCTTCACACAGAAATGTATACTATCAAGGGAGCGAAGCGGCGTTTAGAATTAGATAGAACCGTGGGAGATTCATTAGGAGTTGAGCATAATTTTAAAACAACTGTGGTGTTCATGTTTTCCTGCATTTTAAATGAATTACAACAATCTCGCACTGAAGCCGCTGCTTTGTCGGAAAAAGTTCAGCAACTACAACACACAAAAAATATGATGGAAAAGGAATTAAGGGAAGCTCAAAACAAGGGTATATTGAAGTTATTTCGCCCTAAAATACAAACAAAAGGATAAAGATAATACATAAGGTGGTGAAATCATGAAAACGAATATTGTTTTAATTGGATTTATGGGAACAGGAAAAACCGCAGTAGGGAAGCGCCTTGCATCTATCCTAAAAAAGAATTTTTATGATACTGATCAGGAAGTAGAAGAAGTAACAGGTATGACTATCTCGGAATTATTTAATCGATGTGGCGAAATTAGATTTAGATCTGAGGAAAACTTAGCTATTAATCGATTAGCTAAAAACGAGAATAGTGTAATTGCTACAGGTGGGGGTATAATTTTAGATGAAAACAATATTGCGGCGTTAGCCAAGACAGGCATAATGATTTGTCTTACTGCCAAACCTGAAATTATTTATGAAAGGGTAAAGCGGCGCAACAATAGACCTCTCTTGAAAAAAGGTGACCTTTATGAAAGAATCTTAGAACTGATGGAAGAGAGAGAGGATTTATATAAATGTGCCGATTTTTATATCGATACCTCAGATTTAGATTTCCAAGATGTGATAGATCAAATATTACAATTTCTAGAAAATTACCAACAACAGGACAAAGTTGACATGAAAAGAGCTTAATAAAAAAGCTCTTTTTTACTTTTTTTAAATATTTGAGCTAAAGGATTTTATTATATAAATGTCGAATCGAGATGAAAAGCGGTAATGGAGGATTTAGGCATTGGCAGAGAGTGAGAAAAACCTTGATATAAGAGAAATATTGGAACATGCCATCAAAGTTGGTGCCTCTGATTTGCATTTTTCAGTAGGTATAGAACCGGTTTTACGCCTTAACGGTAACCTGGTCAGATGGAAAAAGGACTGTGAAAATTGTAAACCCATAACACCTGATGATACTTTGACAGCTGCTAAAGAAATTATGAATCAGGAACAATTGGATATTTTAGAAACTA
>JAHDSB010000181.1 GCA_018433015.1 Clostridia bacterium
AAGTGTATCTCTGTAAAGTACTAGATATTAGCTAATTGTTCGTACAAGTAGTCGTTTAATACTTTAATATAAGTCCCTTTCATCCCCAGGGATCTGGCGTCGATAACGCCGGCACTTTCTAATTTGCGCAAAGCATTAACGATAACAGAACGTGTTAACTTGTACTCTTCCGCCAGCTTGCTGGCTACGAGGAAACCTTCGCTACCTTCGATTTCATTAAAAATATACTTAACTGCTTCCAATTCTGAATAAGATAAAACTTCTAAAGCTAGTTGTACAACGGTCTTCTTGCGAGCTTCATGCTCCATGCGTTCGTTCACACTGCGTAAAATTTGCATTCCCGATACACTGGCACCATATTCGGCTAAAATGATTTCCGCCGGTGAATAAGGGCGGTCTTCCCGAGCATATATTACAGTTCCCATGCGCTCGCCACTCCCAAATACAGGAGCAATGATGCAGTATAAATTGGTATCTTTTGGCACATAATTAACTTCGGTATGTGTAAAGCCAAAGAACCAATGAAGCTTTTCTTCTGAAAATTTACCATCTTTCAGATCTTCGGGATGGAACAAACCTCCATGATTTAGGCTGATCTCAGTTTTACCTAAATATCTACCATCTTTACCTATAATATAGGTGCTTGATTCGAGAATGCGTGACAGTTCGTCTGAAATTGTGTTAAATTCTAACATCTGTCCTGCAGATTTCTGTAGTAATTGGTGTAGAATTCTGGTTTTTTCCAACAACACCTGCATTTCCACTTGTTTTTCCTCCTTATTTTTTATAATTTATGGTTATTAGTAGTATTTCCATGATTTACTATAATATACTTACATTGTAAAATTTTTGTATTAGTATTTCTTTATTATGAAAATATGGGATATGGGAATAAAAAAAAGATCCAAATCTTTCGACTTGAATCTTCTTTTATCTATTTTGCTTTTATTTCCCGGACAATATTCAGCACATTTTTACAATTCCACCATACGATGCTTGATAGCAAACAGTACCGCTTGGGTCCTGTCTTCCACCTGCAACTTACGGAAAATGCTAGTAATATGATTCTTGACGGTTTTTTCACTGATACTCAAATTTTTTGCTATTTCTTTATTACTCTGGCCTTGGGACATTAATTTCAAGACGTCCATTTCCCGCTCTGTACAGGTTTCCCAATCTTCCCTGTGTCTTCTCCGCCTGCTATAATGGGTGATTTCCCCAAAAATCTTATTAGTAATGCTGGGGTCAATTACCGTATTCCCTTGAGCCACAGTGCGAATAATCTCCACTAAGCGGGCCGGGACAATGTCTTTAAGAACATAGCCTGATACTCCTGCTCTAACCAGCTCCATGACATACTCTTCATCCTCATTAATAGTTAAAGCAATAATGCCTATATAGGGGTACTCTCGTTTGATAACACGGGTAGCTTCAATACCGTTAGTGCCGGGCATGTTGATATCCATTAAAATAACATTTGGTTTTAATCTCCGGGCCAGATTAATAGCCCCCTGACCATCACCGGCTTCATCTACCACCACAATATCATCTTCCAGCTCTAAAATCTTCCGCAGTCCTTCCCTCACCAAGGGATGGTCATCAACAATTATCACATTTATTTTTTCCTCAATCATACCTACTTCTCTCCTTATCCTTCTAAGGGAAGATGTACTGATATTTCAGTACCCCTACCCGGTTTTGACATGATTGTTAATTGTCCTCCTAAAACCTCCACCCTCTCTTTCATCCCTAACAGTCCATAACTATCGGGCTTGGGATTTTTTAATACTTCTTCCGATGCAAAGCCCACCCCGTCATCTCTGATAGAAACTAAGATACTCTGCTCATTTTCTTCTATTATTACCTTTATTTTGTCAGCTTTTGCATGTTTAACAGCATTTTGGGCCGCTTCTTGAATTATCCTAAACAGAGCTACTTCACTGACAGAATCAAGGCGCCAGCGTTCTTCAGAAAAATCCATTTCAATATTCAGCTTATGTTGTTTTTTTACATTTTCCAAATAGCGGGAAATAGCAGGTATCAATCCCAAATCGTCCAGGGCCATAGGTCGCAAAGCAAAAATTATTCTTCTCACATCCTGCAGACTGTTCTTTACCGTAGCTCTTAATTCTTGTAATTCCCTACGAGCGGCATTTTTATCAATATCTAACATTTTTTCACATACTTCAGTCCTCATGACCACATTAGCCAAGGACTGAGCAGGTCCATCGTGTATTTCCCGAGCTACACGCCGCCTTTCTTCCTCTTGAGCTTGAATTATACGAGGTGCTAGTTGTCTCCTTTGGTTCACTACTTCCAGTTCATCATTGATCCATTTCAGATTACCTCCTAAATAATCAAGAGCAACTCCCACTTGGGTAACTAGACCTTCTGCCTTATCCACCGTAATTAAGAGCTTATGTAAGCTTCTCTCCAGCTCATCCCGCCGCAGTCTCAGTTGATTTTCCCTTTCCCGATAGGAGCCCAGTTCTACCTGGAGCTGACGAGCCCTGTCATAAACCTGTCGCACTTCCTCATCAGCGTAATCCATATAGTTCTTACTTACTTCCATCAATCGCAACCGCGCTTTCTTTTCCAACACTTCCAATTTGTCTACTTTTTTTATGGTAAACTGAACTTGTTGCTGGATTTCCCTTAACTCCTTGTTGACGCGTTGACTTTCCGACCGGGCGGTTTCAGCAATTTCATAGATTTGATTTTTACTATTTTCTATTGTTGCCAGAGTATCTGCAACTATTTTTTCCAAACTTGGCAGTTGCACTCATCATGCCTCCAAAATCATTATTAACTATTTAATATTCTGTTTTGAACCTGCCAACTCCTGCCCAAAAAAAGAATTAAATTAGGACAATTTACTATATTTCTAGGAAATTAAGCATGTAAAAAGGTTGCTGACCACTTAATGCGTCAACAACCTTTAATCTTTATTAACAAAGCTTTGTTCCTTCATAATTAAAGCTTAATTATCATAATGGATAAACCTTAGCGCCCATCTCCGCCTCATTTTCTCGAGCCAATTCAAAGTCCACCTGACATTTGGCTGCATATCTTTCTTCTAAAAATTTCTTAGCAACTTGGGGGAAGATGGCATAAGAAAGAATATCCTCTTCCTTCTGCAGATATAGGCCAATTTCCTTTTTAGCCTCTTCCAACTGGGGTTCTATCAGATCAGCAGGGCGACAGGTGATGGGCTCTTCTGCTCCAATAATTTGCTTTCTAATTTCTGCACTAACCTCTCCCGGAGCTTCTCCGTATAAGCCCCGCAGATAGTTACGCACTTCATTGGTAACCATTTTATAGCGTCCCAATAAGACATTCATTACAGATTGAGTTCCTACAATCTGACTGGTGGGTGTTACCAGAGGAGG
>JAHDSB010000127.1 GCA_018433015.1 Clostridia bacterium
AAGCTGAACACCATTTTCAAAAATAGGTTTTTCATAATTGACAATAAAAAAATCTTTTACTTTATGGGAAATCTGGAAACCGCATTTCTCATAAAAAGAAATTATAGTTGGGCTATCTCCCGTTCCAACAAAAAATGTCTTACACCTATCTTTATAGTATTTAAATATATACATTAACAGGCTGGTTCCATAACCTTGTTTCTGATATTTTTTGTAGGTAGCCAGGTTTTTTAATTCATATTCAGTATCTTTTTCTTTGGTTACTACACAGATACTTTTTAAATCGCCATCATATAATGCGAACATTTCTCCTCTAAATAAATATTGATCGATCATGTTTTCCTGTTCATCAGCCAAAAGCAATAAGTCCAAGTACTCTTTTTTATTATCTTTGATAATTTTGATTTCCATATTAACCCCAAATTTCATTTACAAGACCAAACTTCCGCAAAATAGAAGTTTTCTATGGCTGTAGTTAAAGTATTCAGAGAACTGAGTCATCCTTAAATTGATAATTAACTTTAAATATAACTCTATCCGAGATTGTATATATCAATATTGCAATAAATAAAGCAAAGGTAATGGTGATAAAATTATAATCTATTGAAGTAGTAAACAAATAATAATATGCATTTTGTACCGCATGCATGAAGATACACAAGAAAATACTAGCTGTCTTTTCATATATAAAGGCTAACAAAAATGATACTGTTATGCAACTTAGCGTAAATAAAAGGAAGTTAATTTTTGTTTGTGGCGAATTAATTACAAACCACATTGGTATATGCCAAATTGCCCAAATAACTCCAATTGAAATCGCACTCATACAAAAGGAATATTTCTTTCGTAATTCTGGAAACAACAATCCACGCCAACCAATTTCTTCTACCCCTCCCCCAATTATCATGATAGGAATTAACCATAAAAGGCTATATATTGGTTTCTTAAGCAAACTATACTCAGTTATATTATTGATAAAAATAATAATTGGAGAAGACCATACGATAAATAAGGATACTAATATAAAAATATACCACTTTATCTTTAATCTAGGATTAATAATGCTAGTAAGAAAATCCTTAAATTCCGATTTTGTGTAATATATCTTTTTGGCAATTATCCCTGCCATAGCTGGAGCATAACAAGCTATTCCATATATAAGCATGAAAAATAACTCACCATAATTTAAAACACTGGTCTGACTTAATATTATGGATATCCCAAAAAATACTATTGATATAAGAAATGTAATAGTTAAAAATGCCTTTGCTTCTTTTAACAATTTAATATGCTCCTTTTAGACAATATTTTTACAGTTTTAGATCCTTTTAATATTAATACCTAATATCAACTCTTTCTAATCATCTGTTAAATTCAAACTAAATACTCGTACTAGATTATTTTTTAGATTATCTATGTGTTATGTTTAGTTACCGCTCCACAGAAATCCCATACTTTTTCAATATTATCTATATTGTCAGCGTATTTAGGGTACACACCTTTATCAAAAAGTTGCTTTATTTCTTGTATAAATCCAGTGCTATAATAAAATTTAACCTAAAATAACTCTTATCTAATATCTTAATGTAATTGGTTTTTAATTATCCCAATATTACGTTTTTATTTTAGCCTCTATATTTATAAATAAATAGACTAACACTAAGCTATAGTAATATATAAAAGATTGGAGACTTATTATGCTCCTATCTGCAATTATTTTAATTAGTTTAGCCTTTCTTTTTTACACTCTTGGTGTTTGGAGCGAAAAAATTCAGGGCCAGCTCTTGCTTTGGCATTCTATTGTTTTTTGGATCGGATTTGCTTTTGATACTGCTGGTACAACAATGATGAGCAGATTATCTGAAACACAATTTCAAATCAATATACATGCTATCACAGGGGCACTAGCAATTTTAATAATGTTTTTCCATGCCATCTGGTCAACTGTAGTTTTGATAAGAAATGATGAGTATATGAGAAAAAACTTTCGAAAACTTAGTATCCTTGTTTGGGTAATATGGCTCATTCCCTATATATCAGGAATCATCATCGGAATAAAATAACTCAATTTCATAATTCTTAAAAAAAGTCACCTTTCCTATATAATCCCTAAATGTACTAATCAATCCAGCATTAATAATATACCTGCTATAAAGCTAGCTATGTTTGCAGTTATAGAAAATATAACTCTTCTTTTTTGAGAGTGTTGCTTCAAATACTTAGCAAACAAAAAAGCTTCTATTATTACTATTACAAGCTCAAAGGGCACATATAGTATCATTGCTAGCAGTGTACCTTCTTTATACATGGCAGAAAACACTATAAGTGTTAATAATATCTGTGTTAAAAAATTAATTGCTATAAAAGGCTTCCAATTTTGGCCTAAATTAAAGCCAAATATCAATAATATTATTCCTTCAATAATTAATGTCAGCGTACAAGTTGAAATAAATTGAAATATGTAAGCATTAATTGGAGATTTTTCTGTTGCTTTTCCCGTTCTATAATCGAAATATACCTCGCTATTAAATGCTATCCGCCTAATCTCATTGGAAATCACTATTTTGCCATCTTCTGAAACAACAATAATTTTGAACTGATCCGGTACTCCTAAATAACTAAATTCATTTATACATTCACCGTCTTTTATATCACACAATATATCACCAAACAAAGGTGGCATTGTTCCTGTAACTAGAGCGGGACGCCATCCGTTAACATTGTACTGCTTTAATTTGTTTAAGATTTTGGGCTTGTATTTTTGAAAATCAGTAATGTTTTGCTGTACCCTTTTCGGTGGATAATTAACAAGCAAATCTAGGTAACATGTTGTATTAGGCATGTTCTTGGCATTTATCTTCAATGTTGGCTTAGGTCCTACATCTGCATTTGCAATAGTAGGGAATATGGGGCAAAAGACAACTAGGAGAAGAATTACAATTGATAGCTTTTTCAATTTAAGCCCCTCCATAAATAATAATATTTAATCAATTGATATTCCACTCTTAGAAGCACCCGGCCTTATCTTTATTCACTCTAAATGATTTGTTGTCAATTGCTCTCTGAACAGTCAAAATACCATCAAGGTGGTCATATTCATGTTGGATTAATTCTGACAAGTCACCTGCAACCTCTAAAACACAATCTTTCCATTCCAGATCTTTATAATAAATTTTACACTTCTTATACCTGTAGAGCCTAACTTCTAAGCCAGGTAAACTCATACAATCATCCCATATTTCAAATCTCTCATCATCAATAAACTCAAGACGAGGATTGATAAAAACCATTGGTAATTCATTAATATTCATATAAATGATTCTAAAAAGCTCGTTAATTTGTGGTGCTGCTATTGCTCGCCCAAATCCATATTTTTTTCTGAAATCCATCATTGTATCGTGCAAATCTTCAACTATTTGTTTAGCTTTATCCCTTTCATCTTGTGCTATTTCTTGCGAGATTTTATACAAGTTTTCATTTCCCAATAACAATATTTCTCTTACGACCATGACCTTTACCTCCTAATAAATTACATTATATTATTTTATCTGCCAATACTCTTTAAGCCTATTTATAGTATTTTCCCACTTTTTTGCTGTCGGTTTGCAAACTGAATTCTGATTTCCAAAAAAACCAAGTTCAGATATAGCCTTATTTAAGGGAACTGTTTTAACCCAATTTACTTTTACAATGTATTCAGCTTTATCTTCATCATCTTTAAACAGAGAATGGTAATGGGCCTTATGAGGTAAATCATATATGTTTTTCTGCCCAGAATCAGTATCAAACAGAACCTCATCGGCTTTTTTAGCAGTTTCACTTACTGTGCCTACTCCCACATATCCGGTTTTGGGTATATTAACCCAAATTCTATCACCTGTGCTAAGCTGATTAAGAGTGCGACTATACCATTGACCTCCCCCGGCACTTATGAAGCCGTATTTTATTGCATCTTCCCAATTTCTCTCAGAACCATGCCCAAAGGAAACATAAAATTCACCATTCCATGGTCCCCCGTTATATGATACGGTTGCTATTTCAGAAGTCTCAAAAGGATCAATCATCCATGCTCTGCTCAAATATTTCTGATTATTATCTTCAAACACTTTAAAAAAAACTGCATTTATAGGGATATCGGAATCACTTAAATATTTAACTATTCTTTCTGTACTGGAATCCAATTCAGCAGCTACAATTACAATCTGGTGGGAACTGTTAACATTTTCTTCTTCTATTTTATACTTAAATTTATCATAGAACGCCTGGTCAAGGCTTTTTCCTAGTTTTGAATACTTATTATCATATTTCTTAAAAATCTCCGAAAGATCGCTTGGAGATAATGACTTTACCCAAGAAGCATAATCTAATCCTTGAGCTACAACTTCACGGGGCGTCTTATGTTTTTTAAGCTCAATGATTATAACTGAACCGCTATTATCTATGGCTAATAAGTCTATATACTTATTAAAACTGGTTAACACTTGTCTTCCAATAATAAGCCAGTTTTCATTCAAAATTTCAGGGTTGGATTCCACTATTATTTCTAATTCTTCCTCACTATCCATCTGTACTTCCTGTACTTGTACTACATTTTTTCCTATCTTCCAAATTCCATGATTTATTGGCATTTTTACCTCTCCCTTAAACTTTTGAAAAAATTATCTAGCGTAAATATTCTCAATGTTCTACCTATAGGCAAAATTCTATTCTATCTTGCGGTAAATTCAATAACTTCTTTTTTAATTTCTCCCAAATGATTCGTTTTTGGATAGTCCAAAGTCTCATGTGATCACCTTCATAATCATATAAGTAAAGCCGTCACGCCCTTCAATTTATCCTATAAATCATTCATCTTTCATCACGGTTACTTCTTTATTAAACCAATGAATATATCCACAACGCTTACATATTAAAGTTGTAGCATTTTCATTTAGCCAATCTAAATCAAGAAAAGTCATTCCTCTTGTATTTAGTAACGCCTTACCTATTTCAAATCTATCATATTTACAATGTAGACACTGAATTTGTATTCCCGCTTCTGACCTATATCTATCTCCTTGCAAGTTTTCTTCCTCTTCTAACTGCTGTAATTGTTTTTCACCCTCTTTTCTCAACCTTTCAAGTTCTTCCTTGTTATAGTACATTTTATAACCTCTCTTTCCCCTTTTACATTTCTAAGTTTTATCTATTATTTTGGCATCCAACTATAATCTCTTTTTGACATAGCCTTAGCATAAGA
>JAHDSB010000081.1 GCA_018433015.1 Clostridia bacterium
ACTAGATGTTTATTAAGGTCGCCCTTGTCTATACAAATTTATGCATATTTAGGTTATATATCCATGTAGCTAATTTTGGGCAATGTGAAAATCTAAGATAAATGAAGCAATAAAGAGAAAGTGTTACTTTAAAGAGGGAGGTTTGTAATATGGTTGAGAAATATGTTACCAAATATGTTTATACTTTTTCTCCGGATAATGAACCTGTAGAAAAAGTTTCACAAGGAACTACTATTAAATTAAAAACACTTGATTGCTTTAGCAATCAAATAACTTCTAATGATCAGCTAATCACATCAATTGATTTTGACCATGTTAATCCAGCTACTGGTCCCGTATATATTGAAGGAACTGAGCCAGGGGATGTGTTGGTGGTAGACATCTTAGATATTCAAGTAAGTGACCAAGGCGCTACTACAACCTTACCTGAAATCGGCCCCTTATTTGATAAAGTAGAAACTAGAACTAAAATAGTTCCTATTAAAGATGGAAAAGCCGAATTCAATGATATTCAGTTTCCCATTAACCCCATGATTGGGGTTATTGGTGTGGCCCCCAAGGAAGGCAGCTTTCCTTGCGGATTTCCCGCCTTTCATGGTGGCAATATGGACAATAATCGCATAGTTGCAGGAAGTAAAGTTTATTTTCCGGTTAATGTTCCAGGTGCTTTATTTCAATTAGGAGATTTACATGCAACTATGGGAGATGGTGAGATATGTGGTACAGGGATTGAAATTGCTGGAGAAGTAACTGTTAAAATAGATATTATTAAGCAATTCAAAATTGAACGTCCTGTTTTAGAAACAGAAGATAAATGGTATTGTATAGCCAATGCTATGGAATATCCAGCTGCTTTAAAATTGGCTACGGAGGATATGCAAAAGTTAATTGTTGCTGCCTATGGTTGGGATGCAACCGATGCGTATTTGTATATGTCTATCCAAGGCGATATTGAAATTTGTCAAGCATGTAAACCTTCTGAATTAGATTTAGTAGTTAGATTTGGTATTCCAAAAAATAAAGAAAAACCTTTAATTAAGTAAAAAGAGAAAAATCAGCCTATCAAAGTTATTGAACCATCTCTATCAAGTAGAACAAAAAACTGAATAGATTTTGCAAAGCACCAATCTAATTTTTAGATTGGTGCTTTCTTATCATATCTCTTTATATTCTTAATTAATCACTAACTTTTTACTGTTCACCTAATGCCTTACCATTTGGGAGAAAATCTAAATTGTTACTGCTTGTACTTCGATCATCATCTTTACCAATTCGGTGCCATAAGTAGGTAGGCTGGCCCATGTTCCAGTGAGTTTCTCCACTGTATCTGCAATGCCATTTAAAGAGGAAAAATGCTTAGGATCAGGGGTTGCCATCTTGGGGTAGCCAGGTGCACCGGCATATAAAGCTAAGTGGTCAACCTGTGCCTGTATCCCTTCCTCCCAAGTAGCAAAACGCTGATATGCTCCCTTGTCTCCATCAGATCCACCAGCAATATTTTTTAAACCACACGGATTTTTGAAGGTTTCATCTACAGTCCCGCCAAATCTTCCATACCCTGTTTCCTTGGCCGATTGGCAATATACAACGGTGGGATCGACTCCCGCTGCAGTGGCTTTTTCCCAAACAATATCGGCCAAAGCAATGAATACATCTGTTGCTCCGTTTAAGGCAGCCCATTCTTTAGCTTGTTCCACAGTAGCTCTTGGAGCAGACAATATAGTAGTACCACTCTGTTTCCCTATATCAGTTATATCAGCTTTCTCTATCTTCTCAGATAGCAATACCGTATTGTTATTGTAATCCCAGTCTATTTCATTACCCATAAGCACACTTAAAAATCTTAATGGAACATAAGTCCTATCATATAACAAAGCCGGACATGTATCCAAATTATGCTGCACCCCGTTTACGACAGCAGTTTTATCCCCTATTTTTAATTCAACTATAATATTATCCTTTGTTAATGATATAGCATTGTTTCCCTCATTTTTCTCCCAACTTACGTCAAATTTCATTAACTCTGCTATGGATCTTATGGGTATCTGGGTTCTATTGTTTTCATCTATATACGGTCTGGCATCAGGAAAATTGACTTCTGCCCCATTATATTTCAGCTTTATATATTTTGAATCTGTTTCAGAGTTACTCGGCGAGGAATTATCGGGTGAAGCAGACTGAAGGCTTATATATTCCTCACTTGCCCAACCTGTTTGTCCATCTGATAGCCTGACATAATACCAATCTGATTTTTTTGTTAAAACTGTTACCTTTGTACCTTTGGTAACTTTTGTTACGACATTATAATGTAAACTATTTCCACTTCTGATATTTAAAATATTGGCTGTAACCGTACCTATTTTATCAGCAGATCGTGATGAATCTTTAAAATCATTGGACCAAGGACCGGGGCTTACTTCCTTAGAAAGCATTTTATTATATGCTGCTATTTTTTCTTTGCACTGTACATTGTTTGCTAATAAATTTTTCAGCCCATAATAAAAACTTCCATATATCTCAGGATATTTTTCATTAATTTTCAATTGTGTATCTATTTGTTGGGCCACTACATCCTTATAAATGCCCTGTCCTATAAATAATTTTACTTTAGTTCCCCTTACCTCATTTGCCCACCACTTAACTAAGGTTTCATAATCCGCGCTTTTATTTCCGGTTTCCCAGTAAATTTGAGGAACAACATAATCTATCCACTCATTTTTGATCCAAGCCCTGGTATCTGCATATACAGAATAGTAAGACTCATTGCCGGACGTGTTGGAACCATCGGAATCATATGTATTGTTTCTCCATATTCCTAAAGGACTTACTCCAAAAAATACATCGCTTTTAATGTTCTTAATTGTTGTACCAACTCGCTCAATCATATCATTAATATTCTGTCTTCTGCTGTAGGCAACTGTACCATCTTTTCCTTCCCCTTGGGGAAGGGGATAGTGTGACGGATAGAAATAATCGTCAAAATGAATTGCATCCACATCATAATTATTTACTATTTCCGCTACAGTCTGAACTATATGTTCTTTTACTTCTTCCAGTTCAGGATTATAGTATAGAGCATTATTATAACTAATAACCCAGTGGGGATTCAATCTTGCCGGATGGGTTGCGCAAAGTGCATTTAAATCTGTTCCGGAGGTAGTTACTCTATAGGGATTTAGCCAAGCATGAAAAGCCATGCCCCTTTTATGGGCTTCTTTTATCATAAATCCCATAGGATCGTAACCGGGATTTTTTCCCTGGGTACCTGTTAAAACATCAGACCAAGGGTTAATATTGGATTTATACAATGCATCCGCCTTGGGACGTACCTGGACTACTACTGTATTGATTCCTATAGCTTTAAGTTCATCTAATTTTTCGAGATACTCATTTTTTTGGGCACTAATATTATTTTTAGTACTAGGAAAATCTATGTTAAAAACAGTGCTCATCCAGACCGACTGCATATTTTGTAAGGATGGAACTGCAAAAGTGTTTGTAGTAAAAAATACACCCAATATAAGTAAAATTAATAAGAGATAATATTTATTTTTCAATTTTGATCCTCCTCATCATCATTCCACTATTTTCTGTTTTTAAAGAAAGCCGGCAAAAAATCACTCCTTTTCCTACAATCATTATTAGTATAATAAATAAATGTATTAATTTCATCATTTTACAACATTATTTCATCAGTTTCTTCATCAGTCAACATAGTATTTTAAACAAAAAACAAATAAAATCCGGTCCACCAGTCCCTAGTAGCTGTTTTTGTTGATGGGAAGCAAGAAACAACAAGTTTTAAATATCTCTAATTGTTCAGTAAAGTTTTAAAGCACCCATCGTGTCACACAACGGGTGCTTCTATTGCCTATTCTAGCTATCTATTTTCGGAAAGATAAATATTTGCTCTGCTTTGAATGGCTTCTGCAGCTTCTTCTGCCGTACAATTATCTGCAAAAAACCGTAAAGCTTCTTCCTCAATTATCTTTATCAAAGAACCATCGTACCATGATATTTTGGTAATTGAAGCTATAATCCGATTATATACCTGTTTTTGTTCTTCAGTGGCCTCCGATTTATCAAGGGCTTTATCGTAAGATGCTTTAAGTACAGGTATCTCAAACTCAGACAAAGAATCCTGATAGCTTTCTTCCAGCAAAAATTTGAAGAATTCCCATACCCCCTCCTTATGCTGGGAATCAGCCAGCATAGCAAAAGAACTTTGAAAATCAGCAACACTGCCACTTTCGCCTTCTGTGGGGAAACCAATAACATTCATGTCTCCCCCTAATTCATTATTCTTTTTTATAAACTCCTCAATACCACTCAGATACATCTCAACCAATAATCCTTTATCCTTCATCAGCTCTTCATTTGCTTCCTTATAACCTTCACTCAATTCTTTTCCATAGTTTTTTACAGTTTTCAAGAGATTTATAAATTCTGCTGAATTAAAATTGCTACTTCCATCCTCTATACTCATGAATTCATCCAAGCTATACATGGTAAGAGATTGCAGAACCTTGACAGGCTGCATATTAATAAACGGGTACTGCACATTTTTATTCTCCTCTAAAAATTCTTGTAGCTCCTGTATATTCCATTTTGTACGCTTTCCAATTTTGGACTCTTTTCCATAAAAGCTAAGGACGGTAAAGGACGGTGCAATTCTATACAAACCATCATTTGATGACAAGGCATTGTACGCACCTGCAACAATACTGTCTTGGTTTAAATCTTTATCCTTTTGAAGAAAAGGATTTAAATCTTCAAGTAGACCTTTGCCGGTATATATTTCAACTGGAGTTTTAGTCAACTCAATCATATCTGGCGTATTTCCACTGATAATATCCACATTAAGTTTTGTTTCTCCTGCGGAAAAATCTTCTTTGGTATTATACTGAGAATAATCCAGCACCTCTATATAGTACTTTTTATTGCTATCATTAAACTCCTTAATTTTTTCTTCAAAAAAAGGCATTCCGGTACAAGCCAAGGTAATTTTTGTCTTACCATTCACCGTTTCTGTCTGCTCTCCTGTTGCTTTGCATGCCGCAAGAGTCAATAACATTGTTAATACAAGAAAATAAGACATAAACTTTTTCATCAAATACTCTCCCTTCATAAGCCACTTAACACTACTATACAAAGGGATTGCATCATTTTTCATGCGTAGTTGTATCATAGTTGCATATTTTACTTGAAAATTAAACATCATCTACTTATTTTTTGGTTTCCTAAGCTTTTTTTCTATCTTGAAGCTAACTCATAAAGTTCCATTTGTTTCCAACCTTTAGTGTACATTATAATGTACCTGTATTTAACTAAAAATGTTGGGAGGTTTATATATGTTAAATAAGCGTAATTGTCAAAATATTGCAGAAACTGCTAATAAAATAATCGGCTATTCCATCTTGCTAACAGGTAATGACGGTATCGTTCTCGGCTCATCCGATAAAGACAGAGTAGATACGCTACATGAGGCATCTTTGGAAGTAATTCGTAGCGGTTGCCAGGCCTACCATGATGAACAGCAAGCTAAATTATATCAGGGTACACGCCCCGGTACCACTATTCCAATTATTATCAAGAATGAAGTAGTTGGTACTATCGGTATAACCGGCCAACCAGGGGAAATTTCAAAATATGGCATTTTGATTAAAAAACTAGCTGAGGTGTTCCTTAAAGATCAATTGGAAATGGAATCAGCCCGACTGTTAGATCAAAGTCGTCAAAACTTACTGCGGGAGCTTATCACCTATGATTCGAGCACCATGGAAGAAAAAGTGGTTCTGAATCACGGCCATGTTTTAGGCTATGACCTGTTCCTGCCCCATGCTGCTGTTCTGATAGAAATATGGCATCCTGATGAACATCATATCAAAGAGCAGGACAGTTGCAATTCTTTATCAGGTAACTTTAATAACGATATGTTTCATATGGATTATTTTTTCATGGTTAAACATTTTTTTAGCCACAAGCAGGATTTATGTGTTTCACTTGGTGATAATAAATACATTGTTTTTGCTTATCTAGGGGCTATATATCACGATAGTAACAGCTCTAAATGGATTGCTTTTTTAAATGCTCGCTGTCATAATCTGCTGTCTCGGTTTGATAAAGCTGGATTATCTGCCTGGATCGGGATCGGTGACCGCGCCGAATCACTGCAGGATCTCAAAGATTCATATAATGATGCAAATCAGGCCGTTTATATTGCAAAACGTAGAATGAAATCCGGAGTACAGTATATCAATGATGTATATTTAGAAAAATTGATCCTAAATATTCCCACTCCCGTGTGTAAACGTATTTTTGAAGAAACCATTAAGCCTTTGACTAAACTAAAAAATAGGGATGATTTTATCAACCTTATAGTTTGCTGGTGTGAAAATATGTTTAACTTTACTCATACAGCAAAAAGTCTGAATATACATAAAAACACCTTAGCTTACCGCTTTTCTAAATTCAAGGACATAACAGGATATGATCTCCACGATTTTAACAGTACTATAGCCATGTATATAGTCATTACAAACTATAAAGTCAATAATTTACTATAGACCAACAGTGAAAATCATATCTCTATTTCTTATATATATAATATTTTTCAAAGAACGTTAGAGCAAAGCTCTAACTATATACTTATCTTATAAGAATTAGAAACATGGCCAACTAATTTAAATATGACCATGTTATATTTTTGTGCAATCATTACTAAAATTTACAGTAAAACAGCAATTTATTTGGCTTATTGTTACGATGTTTTATCTTGCTTTTGTCAATATAATGTAATTAAACATTAATCTTAATTTTTTGAAATTTTACATAATTCAAGGGGGTAACCTACTATGATTGCAAAGAAAATTGCTGTTCTTGGCGGTGGCAACGGTGCACATACCATGGCCGCTGACCTTGCCAGGAAAGGGCATACTGTCAACATGTTTGAAATGCCTCAATTTAAACACAATATGGCTCAGGTTTTTAATACCGGTGAAATCGAAGTTACCGGCACCGAATGTTTTAAAGCAAAGCTCAATATAGTTACTGATAACATCGACGAAGCTATCGCTGGCACCCATTATATTATTATGGTTCATCCTGCCTTCGCCCATGATGATTATGCCAGATTACTCAAAGGACGTGTAAAGAAAGACCAGATCATTGTGATATTCCCTGGCGCTTTCGCGGCTTTACAGATACGTCATATTTTTGGTGACGATACTGAATGCCCGGTTATCGCTGATGTTAATAACCTTCCTTATGACACTCGTCTCCAGGCTCCCGGTAAAGTTTCTTTGTTCGGACGCAATAAAATAAATATTGCTTTCATGCCTGCTGATGCAGGGGATGCGCTTATTGACGAAATGCGTGAAGATCTCTTTCCTTTCGAAAAAGTTTACAACGACGTTCTGGAATGCGGTCTGTCCATCGTTAACCCGGCATGGCATACCGGCCCCTGCTTATTAAGTGTTACTGAAATCGAACGTCCTACCACCAACTTCTTTGTTTATGAACATGGCTGGACTCCTTCTGCCTGTAAACTGAATATGGTTCTGGATAACGAACGTAAAGCTGTGGGCAAAGAACTAGGTTATCATTTGCGTCCCATGGAAGATTTCAGCGGAATGCCTGAAGGTTTCAGTTGGCAGCAGCTGTATGCAGCAGGCCACGGCTCTATTGCCCTTACTCCCATTTGCGGTCCAAACAGCATTTTTGACCGTTATCTCACCGAAGACGCTCCCTTCGGTCTCGTTCCGTGGGCTGCCATCGGTAAAATTCTGGGCGTTCCCATGCCTATAACTAATTCTTGTATTGATATCTACAACATTATCCATGAAACCGACTGGCGGGAAAAAGGACTCACCGCTGATGACCTCGGCATCTCCGGTATGACCAAAGAACAATTAATCAACTATGTACGTACCGGCAAAAAATAAATACCCACTAACCAATTTAAATTTTATTTCAAGGAAACTCACCCTATTTTATGGAAGAATATGTTACTTAAAAAATAAATAAAAAAAGGAGGCTCATTTATGAAAAAATTACTAGCAGTTTTGCTCATCGCTATATTACCCTTGTTTGCTTTTATAGCCTGCGGCGGAAGTGATGAACCGACTGCTGAAACGGGTAAATCCTATTCTTTCCGTCTTGCTACCCATTACAACACCAGCCATCCCGGTTATGCTGCTCTCGAACGCATTGCTGCCGACCTGACCAAACAGAGTGATGGCGCTATCGAAATTAAGATTTATCCATCCAGTCAACTGGGTGACTACACTCTTACCTATGAAGATCTAATGAGAGGTTCCGTTGACCTCGCCCTTATCCCCATCCCCAGTGAGTATGACTCTCGCTTGGAAATGAATTTCATCCCGTACCTGGTTAACGACTACTCCAAGATGGAAACCGCTTTTGGTCCGGAATCTTACTTCTTCCAAGAATACAGTAAAATTCATAATGAACAAGGTGTCAAACTGCTCGGTATCTATGTTGAAGGTCTTATCGGCCTCGGTTTCACCGACCTACCGGAAAATTATGCTGACGCTACCGCTGCCAAAGGCAACATGATCCGTTGTCCCGCTATAGAAGTTTACAACTTGGTCACCGAAGACATGGGTTATTCGGCCACCACAATTCCTTATGCCGATCTTTATAGTGCACTGCAAACAGGCGTTGTTGACGGCTGGATCGGTGGCACTCCCCAGCTGAATTACACCGACTTTAAAGATGTTATCAAATACTATATCCCTTACAACGTATTTGCCGAAAACATCGGTTTCTTCATGAGTCAAAAAGTATATGATAGCCTGCCAACCGAATACCAAACCATGATCGAAAAAGCTTTTATGAAAGAAGCTATCCATAGTTACTCTGTAGCTGAAGAACTCGATAAAGAAGCCCTTAAAGGCATGGAAGAATACGGTATTAAAATAATTCAGCTGGAAGAGGAAGAAATGGAAGCTTATGTTCAACAGATCAAAAACACAACTTGGTCAAAGCTTGCTGTAAACATTGGCGAAGACGTTATGACTAAATTAATCGAAGCTATGGAGTGAAATATATTTATTTGCCCGTACAGCTATAGCTATACGGGCAGAATTTTCACTTTATGTAGATTGCAATTTTTGTCTACTGAAAAGGGGTTGATATAATGACTATCTCCCAAATCAATATTACTAAAACACGGTTTTGGAAGTTATTGCTGGTTTTAGTAAAATACACTATGATTCTTTGTGGTGTGGCTTCTACCGGCTGTATTATCTATTCCGTTGTTCTCAGATACATTTTCAAAAGCAATTTTTATGGTTCTGACGAAGTCATCCTGCTATTTGCTTTTTGGCTATACTTCATGGGAGCTGTTTACGGCAGCTATGAAAACAGTCACATCAAAGCAGATCTGATGAATGTCTATATAAAAAATATACGTATTAAGGACTTTATTAATCTGATTGCTCAGGTGACTACAATTGTGGTTAACCTCATTCTCATCACATGGGCCTGGGACTATTTCATGTGGGGACTGAAAAGAATGCCACTTTCAACTGGTCTGAAAATTCCCTTGGTTATTCCGCAGAGCGCTATCTTTTTTGGCTTACTATTAATGGCATTTTATCATATCGTTCATCTCATCAGAAATATATATAACTATATCAATTGGGGCTACTATTCTGTTCCCCAGTACGGCGATTATATAACTGCCGTGACTAAATCAAAATTTCCGCAAGCCGCCATACCCTTGAAAGAAGAAATTAAAGCTATGAATAACACTAAAGAAAATGGTGAAGGAGGCGAGGGCTAATGGAAATCACCATTGGCATTATTATACTTATTGTTTCTCTGGTACTCGGTGTCCCCATTCCCTTCGCATTCGGCGCCACCATTATCTGGCTGGCCTCATCCCTTGGTTTTCAAACAGACTTTCTACTTTCCGCAGGATACAGCCAGCTTAACTCCGTGGTTTTGCTTGCTATCCCGCTTTTCATCCTTGCCGGTGGCATCATGGAAAAAGGCCGCATTGGCGAAGCTCTTATAGGCTGGGTGGAAAAATTCGTGGGCCGTGCCAAATGCGGTCTTGGTGTTGCTGCTATTGTGGCCAGCGCAGTTTTCGGTTCCATCTCCGGTAGCGCTTCTGCTACTCTATCTTGTATAGGTTCCATCATGGAACCTCGTATGACTAAAGCAGGTTACGCTAAGGGTTATACTGCCGCTCTAATGGCTGCTTCCTGTCCCCTGGGCCTACTGATCCCGCCCAGCTCCGCTCAAATCCTGTATGCCTGGTCCAGTAACACCTCGGTTCTGGCCTGCTTCATAGCTACCGTTGTTCCCGGTATTATTCTTGTTATTCTGCTAAGTATAATCAACGCCATTCTGGTCCGCAAAATGCCTATTATGGTTACTGAAAAACAACCCACTAAAGTATGGGTACAGGATACCGGCCGAAGAACTGTCAAAGCATTACCGGCTCTGTTTATGCCGATCATTATCCTCGGTGGCATTTATGGCGGCATTATGACCCCCACAGAAGCTGCTGCAGTCAGCGTTTTATATGCTATCCCGGTTGGTCTCTTCATTTATCACGGTCTCACTACCCGCGGACTGATAGACGCCATCGCTGAAACGTCTACTACTACCGGAGTTGTCATGGTCATGTTCTTCTTAGTCATGATTATGAGCCGTCTACTAGTCATGGAAAATGTTCCTAATGAAATTGCCCATGCTTTACTTAGTGTTACTAATAACAAATACATCATCCTGATTATGATTAACATTTTTATGATAATCATAGGTATGCTGATGGATGACGTCAGCGGTATCCTCTTGTGTACTCCTATTCTGCTGCCCATCGTTACCGGACTGGGCATTCATCCCGTTCATTTTGCTGCCATCCTTGGAGTAAACCTGGGTATGGGTAATATAACTCCCCCTACTGCCCCCATGCTGTATTTAAGTGGCCGCGTCTGCGGTGCCAAGATTAATAAAATGCTGTCGCCAACCATGTTTTTGATTATCTTTGCCTGGCTACCTACTCTCTTTCTCACCACATTTTTCCCTCAATTATCCCTTACACTGCCAAAGTTCCTTATGCCTAAACTCTTCATGTAATCATCCGTAGATACTGTAAAGATAACAATAAAAATATATTTTTTTCACAATAATGTTCTTCTCAACTAGTTTATATTCCAGATATTTGTAGAATTAGCTAAAAAAGTTATCTAATCTCCAATAACAGCTCAAAATGGGCTGTTATTTTTATGAAAAGTATCATCTGATAATTGGTTTTCATTTTTATGAGATATTTTTTCGTTATTGAAACAATTGATTCGGCAACAAAAAAACCGGACAAGGAAAAACTTGCCCGGAAACTTTAGTTACTTTTTTATAACATATTAGCATGTTTAGAACATAAAAAGCTGTATCCACCTTCACCGTTTATATATTCTTGCACAACTTTTAACTTAAATTTAAAACTATATTTTGCCATTAAAAAACCGATCTCCTAAAAGTTAGATTTTAAGGTCTAACTTTTGGGGGTCGGTTCATAACGGGAGAGGGTATTTTATATTCTTTAATCTCTAATCAATCAAATCACTAAGCATCAAAAGCCTATCTATTATCGCTGCAATTTCCGCCTTTGTGAGTTTGTCCTGCGGTGCAATTGAGCTGTTTGACTTACCGGCGATTATCCCGGTGTCGATACACCATAATACACTGTCATATGCCCAAGCGGATATCATATTTATATCGGAGTAATCGGCCAGACTTTTACCCTTATTTTTCAAGGAGTTTTGAATAATATTATTGGATATAGATTCGGTAAACTTCATCATTTGTTCTCTTGTAACGAAGTCATCGGGAGCAAATTCCTTTTCGCTCACTCCACCTGTAATACCGTATTCGTAAGCCGTTGCCACATAAGGAATATCAGCGGCATCAACATCGACAAATGGATGCTTCAAATTTTCATCGGGTTTTAGTCCTAAAGCTTTTACCAAGTATTTTACCATATCGGCCCTTGTCACATAACTATCGGGGTTAAAATCCTTTGTATCTTCAAAGATTAATCTTGAACCCAACTTCAAGATGCTTTCTTCCGCCCAATGGCCATTTATATCATTGTAATATTTTTCGTTATAAATCACTGTATAAGTAGAATTTGTAAGGGAATTTATTAAAGCATAATACTTCCCGTCTACCTCCTGGACATAGGTTGGAACATGTCTTTGTGAACCATCATTTTCTGTCACGATGGCAGTGGTAATTTTGTTTACATCAACACCTTTGGGTATCTCGACCATTCTTTTAACATAGCCCGTATATCTTTTAACTTCAACATTTTTCTTGCCATACGTTGCAGTTACCTTGAAATTAACCGAAGGCACCACTATTGTAAGCCCGCTTTCTTTAGCCGAATTCTCAACCACCTTTACTTTTTGACTGTCCGGTTTACTTATTTCCACGCTAAAGGGAATATCCTCTAATTTTACATCTTCGCCGATTTTTCCCGAGATGTCTTTGATATCTATCTTTGTAGTATCAATGATGTATTTTTCTTTTTCTGTTTGAACGTCTAAAATAAGCTCTTTTTCCTGCATACCTTGCACGTCTTTCACAGTAAACTCTATTACTGCATTTTCCTTTCCTGTCTGAACGGTTAAGGTATCAGATTTTTTTACCTTATCTATTAATTTTTCCACATCTTTGCTGTCTGTTTTTACTATTGCTTTTTTGATCCCGTCAACAATCTTATCTTTTACAGTACCTATATCTTCACTTACGCTTCCCGTCTCGCCTTTTATCTTAGGGGGTGTTTTGCTGCGCCTTCTGCCGCCGGAAGATGAACCACCGCTTCCGCCTGTAGTATCGGATACAAATTTTGCCTCTATAGTGGCCGCCGCCGTCACATTACTAAACTCATACTGTGTTACTGCTCCAATACTACCCCCGTCCACCTTAACATCGGAAATTTTATAACCGCTGTTTGGTGTAATAGTAAAGGTTACGTTTTCACCTTGTGTTACCGCTACATCACCACTTGGGCTGATTGTTCCGCCTGTTCCTGCACTTGCTGTTATGGTGTGTATTGCAGGTGCATTTTCTTTCCATTTAGCATACAGCGTAATATTTTCTGTTACTGTACAGGTATCAAAATCCCACGCATTGGTAAAGCTTTGTTCTTTATACCAACCATCAAAGGTATAACCTGCTTTCGTGGGAGATGTTGGCTTTGTAGCTTTTCCTCCACTGACAACACTCTGGGAAGTTATATTATTTCCACCGTTAGAATTAAATGTGACGGTATAAGTAGTAATTGTTTGTGCAAGATACGCACCTTTTGCTTCTTCGTCATCAAAAATACCCGCTTTGGCTGCGTCTATCTCTGTTTCGTCCGTTATAAATTCGATGTTATCATTGAGTATTTTATTTCCGTCCCCATATTCGGACTCGGTACTCCTACTCACAAACACCTTAGTTTCGGCACCGCTTATCGAAAGGCTGCCGCTTTTAGAACCATCACTCCCTTTCCCAATATCGTCGGCAGCGGTTCCTCCTTCGGCTTTATAACCTTCGGCATAAACTTTGGCACCGTCACTAATTATTATCGTTCCGCCGTCACCTTCTAATCCGCCGCCGATGCCTGCTCCGCCATCTTGTCCGCCGATTGCCTTTACTGTTCCGCCGGTGATTGTAATATTTGTTTTCTCGAAGCCAAAATCCATATTGGGATCTTCACCACCACCGATACCTGCTCCACTGGTTCCGCCAATTGCATTTACCGTTCCGCCGGTGATTGTGATACTTTCATAATCGCCGTTTTCGCCGCCGCCGATACCTGCTCCATTTTCACCGCCGGTTACATTGATTGTACCCGTGCCCTGTACGGCTAAGCTTGTACCGGTATCAACCATAATTCCTGCTTTATTAAACCCCGATTTAACGTTGTTTGTACCGTCTAAAATTATTGTTGCCGTTCCAGCAACGGTTATGGCTGTTCTACTATTATTTGAAGATTGGTCAATGCTAACATCTTGTAAGGTTACTGTTGTTTTATCTTTCAATAACAATTGTACGGTATTGTTTGTACCTGTAAGTATTACGTCTTCTAATTCATCGGTTCCGTTCCCCACTACCAACTTTTCTGTCATATCTCCGTACTGACTTAGATCATAAGTACCTGCCTCTATGATTGGGTTGGGCAGTGGTGTTTCCACAAAAAACATCCCCTGTGCATTAATCCAAGGTTCGCCGGACAAGCTAAGGTCTGTTCGCTTATCGGAAATGACATTCATAGTATCTGTAAAACTATAACTGCTATTGTTACTGTCATAATCCGGCTCTTTGTTACTTTTTGTAAATACCACCGTGTTTTCATCGCTTATCGAAAGGCTGCCGCTCAAGTTGACTTGTTCTAAATTCTGCTCACCTTTTCCAATATCCTCGGACACACTTTCATTTTCAGCGCCTTCGGCATAAACTTTAGCGCCACCACAGATCGTAACCTCTCCGCCGTCACCTGCAAATCCACCGCCGATACCTGCTGCCATTCCGTTTTCGTTGATTGCTTTGACTGTACCACCGGTTATCTTAATCGTTCCTCCGGCACCATAAGCACCACCACCGATGCCTGCTCCGCCATATTTTCCACCCGTTGCGGTGATTGTACCTTCGGTTATTGCAACCGCTATTGCGTCGGCACTTCTAATACTACTGCCAATGCCTGCTCCGCCATTTCCTCCACCTGCTGCGGTGATTGTACCTCCGTTTATCGTAACCATTCCCGTTCCGTCGGCAGAAGAATTACCGCCGATGCCCGCTCCGCCATTTCCTCCGCCGGTTGCGTTGACTACACCTCCGTTTATCGTAACCTCCATTGCACCGGCACCACAAACATTACCACCGATGCCTACTCCGTAATAATATCCACCTTTTGCGTTGATTGTACCTTCGTTTATTGTAACCACCACAGTTTCGTCACTACTGGCATCACCGCCGATGCCTGCTCCGTAATTATATCCACCTGTTGCGTTGATTGTACCTCCGTTTATCGTAACCGCCACAGTTTCGTCACTACTGGCATCACCGCCGATGCCTGCTCCGCCATTTCGTCCGCCGGTTACATTCAATGTACCTGTACCTTGTATATTTAAAGCCGCATTTGAGGAAATATTGATACCTGCTTCATTCATACCGGATTGAATACTGTTTGTGCCCTCCAAAATTATTGTTGCCGTTCCGGCAACGGTTATGGCTGTTTTATCTTGATCTGACCCATCAGACGAATGTTCAATGATAACATCTTTTAGTGTTACCGTTGTTTTATCTTTCAATAACAATTGTACGGTATTGTTTGTACCTGTGAGTATTACGTCTTCTAATTCATCGGTTCCGTTCCCCACTACCAATTTTTCTGTCATATCTCCGTACTTACTTATATCATAAGTACCTGCCTCTATGATTGGGTTGGGCAATACTTGGTCAATTGTAAGTGTCAATATTGTACCATCAATTCTTTCCGGATTAACCATATCTCTCTGGTTCCATTTTATCTCATATTCCCCAGGTGCTGCTACTGGTATATTAGATAATTTCCATGTACGCCAATCATCTGTTTTTGGTGTCGTCATGCCATTAGAGATTTCATCTGTCCCAGCCAATATTTTAGCTCCCGATAAAGCTTCAGGAATCGTAATATCTGATATTTTAAAATTTCCCGATGTTTCACCATCTGATATTGCCGTTGTTTCTCCTTGATTAATTGTAGCATTAATATTATACGACTCTGTAGGTTCTACTGCTGTTATTTCTTTACTTTCTACTGTGGTACTTTCAGCATTTACTGTCAGTGTTGCTGCATCAGATATAGCACTGGCTGTAGTTTCGTTAATATTGTTAACAACCATGCATCGGTACCGGTTGCCGCTGTCGGCTGTATCTAATTCTTCTGTAGTATAGCTTTCATCGGTTGCCCCCGGTATATCATCCCAGATGCTTCCGTTATCTAGGGACTGATGCCATTGATAACTAAGGGTCCCCTCATCATAAACTGCAGCCGTCACTGTAAAAGTTGCTGTTTCTCCCGCATTTACTGTCATCCCGGCAGGTTGTTTAGTAATCTGCGGTACCTCTGCTGTTGCACTAACCTCCGGTTCGTTAGGAACACTATCTTCCACAGCATATACTGCACCACCAAAGCTGCTTAGCATCATGCTCATGATGACTGATACTGCTAAAACTAAATTCCACATCTTTTTCTTACGATAACTGAGTTGCATCTTTTATCACTGCTCCTTTTTCTAATACTCTTTTGTCACTCAGCCTTAAGGCTTTCGTTAAACTCTCCCCTTTTTAAACTACTGATCCGCTCCAAAGTTTTTTCAAGCCTTTTTTTGCCTGCAGGTTTTAATATATAATCTGCTGCTCCTATTTCAAAAGCTTTTTCGGCATACCTGCGATGCGCTGTTACAAATACTACTTTTGTACCAGGACTTTGTAGTGCTATTTTTTGCAACAGTTCCACTCCATCCATATCCGGCATTTCTATATCCAGAAATGCTATATCGGGCTTCATAACCACCAAGCTTTCAAGTGCAGCTTTTCCATTTTCATACATTCCCACAATTTCAATTTCCGGAAATTCTGCTAGTCCCATCTTAAGTCCCTGCAAAGCATAGGATTCATCATCTGCCAGTATAGCTGTAAGCATTACTCCCCCCCTGTTTTTGTTAAAATTTTCTTCTTTACTTATTATACAAAACAAAACCTTTACAAAACCTTTACAAATCGACTTTTTATGATACTTTTTAAAAAAATAACAGCCATTTAAGGCTGTTATGGCTGATTTTTGGATATTATCTACTTTTTTCAACTAATTATTATCTTTCTCGAGGTTATTCTTCTATTTATAATAAATCAGCACAAGATTACCACCTCACCCCTTCATAACTTGCTTTAACAAGGTATGGATGGTGGATGCATGCTGGTTCACTATTCCAAGTCAAGAATGTCTCTTTTAACTTGGATATCAATTACCTTCTTTTCTTCACCCTTTGCTAAATAATATTTATGTATATAATTATATAGCTCATCAAATTTTCTTCACATTGCATATTTTTGTAACATATTCACATAGACTTTTTCAGCTTTTATTTTAATAGTTCTCTTACCTTGTCGAATAACTCGTTCTATAGCTTGTTCAATTTCTCCTTTTGCAGGTGGCTCTAATATATAATGTATAGCATTCAATTTAAAAGCCTCAACAGCATACTGGTCATATGCTTTGACAAAAATAATATTGATATGTTCCAATCGGTCTAGAATTTCTAGAGCTAATATTTAAAGTTAAATTTCAGAGTCTAATACAAGAGATCAGCTGTAATATCTTTGACCGAAAATTGGCACTGAAAAATCCTGAATTCACTCATTTGAATTCAGGATTTATCACTATTATTTCCATAATCTTAAGAAAATGGCCCCTCTTTCTTTATCAATCATCTCCAGCCTCATATTAGCATGGGCTGCCGTTTTTTTTAAAACACCAAAAACATATGCACTACTTCTATAGGCATCCTCTGTATGCCTATTTTAAGATTTTCAAAACTCCTTTGTGTCTGCGCTCCCCAGTATTTGTCGGAAGGAACTTTGACTTCACCCATTGTGTCATACTCTACTCTGTAAGCTACCTTATTGCACTTTTCAGTGCCTCCTTTTTTACTGCTTCTGCTACTTTCTTAGCTACTAAAGGATTGAATACTTCAGGCAGCACATAATCTGCTGTAAGTTCTTCTTCCGGAATTACATTTGCAATGGCTCTTGCTGCTGCTTCTTTCATTTCTTCCGTTATTTTTTTTGCTCTTGCATCTAATACCCCTCTGAAAATTCCCGGGAATACCAATACATTGTTTACTTGATTAGGAAAGTCCGATCTCCCTGTTCCAACTACTGCCGCTCCTGCTTTCTTGGCTAAGTCAGGCATGATTTCAGGAACAGGATTTGCCATCACAAATACTATAGGGTCTTTCGCCATGGTTCTGATCATATCTTCCGATACAATTGAAGCTTTAGATACTCCTACTAAAATATCGGCACCTTTCATAGCATCAGCAAGTGTTCCTACAAGTTTCTCTCTATTTGTAACCTTTGCCATCTTCTCTTGCTCTGAATTGTTGCAAGGGGCACCTTCATAAACAGTGCCCTTTCTTTCACACAAAATTACTTCTCCAAATCCCAGTCGAAGAATCATTTTTGCTATGGAAATTCCGGCAGAACCTGCTCCACTTATTACAATTTTAAGCTTGCCCATCTCTTTTCCTGTGAATTTTACTGCATTTAAAAGTCCTGCACAAGTAACAATAGCTGTCCCGTGTTGGTCATCATGGAATACCGGAATATCACATTTTTCTATTAGCGCTCTTTCAATTTCAAAACATCTGGGAGCACTAATATCTTCTAAATTTATTCCACCAAAACTTTTTGAAATATTATATACAGTATCAATTATCACTTCAGGATCTTTGGAATCTATACAAAGCGGGATAGCATCTATACCAGCAAAAGTTTTAAACAAAGCACACTTTCCCTCCATTACAGGCATCCCCGCTGATGGACCTATATCTCCAAGGCCGAGTACCGCTGTTCCGTCTGTAATTACAGCAACGGTATTTCCTTTACCAGTGTATTTGTATGCTAAACTTTCATCTTTTTCTATTGCCAGGCAAGGCTCTGCTACTCCTGGTGTATAAGCAATCGCTAGATCTGATTTATCTTTGATTGGTGATTTTACTTGAATTTCAAGTTTTCCTCTCCACTCTTCATGTTTTTTTAGTGCCACTTCTTTACTGTGCATATCTGCTTGATTCTCCCTTCTATCTTCCCTACACAGAACCCATCCATTCCTCTCCTGCTTTACTCGTTCTTCTTCGATTAAGATTCTTTCTTCTATAAGTTTGCAAACTGTCGTGTAAGTTTTTCAGGACTAAAGATACCCTTTATTTCGCTTTCTCCCAATCCATATTTTTTGACTTCATCTATAATCGGTGTTCCGTTTTTCAAAAAATTCTTTGCTATAGTAGCAGTTGTCTTATATCCAAGAACAGGACATAAAGCAGTTACATAACCTGTCGAATTATCAAGCAACTCCTTACAGCGTTCCTCATTGGCAATGATTCCTTCTATACAGTTAACAATCATGGTGTCAACACCATTAATTAATAAGTTTAGTGATTCGTAAATTCTATTAAATACAAGAGGCTCAAAAGCATTTAACTCTAGTTGGCCTGCTTCACACGCCATAGTGACAGCAAAATCATTACCCATTACAGCATAAGCACATTGGCTCATTACTTCAGGAATTACAGGATTGATTTTCCCCGGCATGATGGAAGAGCCATTTTGTTTCGCCGGAATTGTAATTTCTCCAAGTCCGGCTTTTGGACCACTGTTCATTAATCTAATATCATTGGACATCTTAGAAAGGTTGATAGCACAAGTCTTTAAAACGGATGATATTACGGAAAAGCAATCTATATTTTGAGTCGCATCGATTCTATCCTCAGCGCTTTTTACAGGAATACCGGAAACCTCTGCAAGCTTAGGCACAATATGTGTCACATAGTATTCGCTGGAATTAATACCCGTACCTACTGCGGTTGCTGCCATATTTACAGTCAATATTTCATTTAATGCTTTTTCGATTCTATTTCTATCTCTCTTCACAGCAGTAGCATATGCATGAAACTCTTGCCCTAGGGTAATTGGAACTGCATCCATTAGCTGTGTTCTTCCTACTTTAAGTACATCATAAAATTCTTCACTTTTTTTCATAAGTGCATCATATAGCTGATCTAATTTATCAATTAAAATTAGGGTAGTTCTATATATACTCATCTTTACAGATGTGGGATAAACATCATTTGTGGACTGCGCTAAGTTTACATGGTCATTGGGATGACAAAAGCTATAATCCCCTTTTTCTTTTCCCATAATTTCCAGAGCAACATTGGCAATTACTTCATTGGCATTCATATTAGTACTTGTTCCTGCACCGCCTTGAATCTGATCTACAATAAATTGGTCATGAAATTTTCCATCAATAATTTGATCACAAGCCGCCACTATAACATTTGCAATTTCAGTCGATAAAGTACCTCCCTCATTATTTGTCAGGGCACATGCTTTCTTTATTTCTGCTAAAGATTTTATTTGTACCTCAGGTATCATTTTATTAGTTATATCAAAATTCTCTCTGGCTCTTAGAGATTGTACACCATAATATGCCTCTTTTGGGACTTGCTTTTCTCCAACTGAATCACTTTCTATACGATAGCCCATTTTGCAGCCTCCAATTAAATAATAATATAATTAAATTTCATTTTATTCTTTAATTTAATTATATTATTTTCCACATATTAATCTAATACTTATATCCATATACATGATATAGTTTAATTAATATAAGTATAGTAATTATTTTCCTGTTTCTCTGATTGACATCAACATTTAGCTAAAATATAATGAAATTATATATAAAATAATATATAAAGTTATTATGATTATAATATAAGGAGTATTATGTTTAAGAAAAAAGAGCTGGTTTGTGCTGTAAACAATGAAAAAAGTTTTTCTAAAGCAGCTGAAAAACTGTTAATTTCTCAACCATCTTTAAGTGCATCAATCAAGAAGATTGAAGAAGAAATAGGAGTACCTCTATTTGATAGAAGTACCAATCCAATTCAACTTACAGAATGTGGCCGAGAATATATAAAGTGTGCCGAGCAAATTTATGATACGGAAAATTCTTTTTTAAACTACATAAACGATTTAACTTTACTTAGGACAGGAACCCTTACAATAGGCACTAATCATCTTTACTCTGCCTATATACTTCCACCCCTAGTATCTACTTTTATAAATACTCACCCCAATATAAGGCTAAATCTAATCGAGGGCAGTACCGATGAGCTGGAAAGTAAACTATTTAATGGAGATATCGATCTGGTTATCGACACGAAAGAATTTAGCTCTGGCTTATTTGATAAATGTTACTTCGGTGTAGAACACTTAGTTCTTGCAGTTCCACGAAAATTTAAATGTAATCTTAATATGATGCAGTATCAACTATCTACAGAAGATATCATCAAAAATAAACATATAAAGCCCGAAACAATGTCTGTCCCTTTTCACATATTTAAAGATGAACCTTTTATTCTGATGAAAAACGGCAGTGATACAAGAGAGAGAACCGATAGAATTTTTAAAAAACACGGAATAAAGCCAAATATTGTTCTGGAACTTGAACAGCTTTCTACAGTATTCCACATTATATCTATAGGAACGGGTATTTCTCTTGTCAGTGATACGCTAATACGTCATACCCATCTTGATACTGAGAATCTTTGTTTTTATAAATTAAATGATACTGATCTGCTCCGTAATATATTTTTCCAATATAAAAAGAATAAATATATTTCCTATGCTATGAAAGAATTTATTCACCTATCGGCACCTGTTAGCAGACTGTGAAATAAAAAAGTCCGCTCATATAATGCAAACGATTTGCATTAATATGAGCGGATTTTAATTGTAATTTCAAAATCATTTTCTAGATCTATTCTTTGAATAATTGAAATAATTTTCAGGCTTTATCTTACCTTAATCTGTACAATATACTTATTTTATTAATGAAACTTCTATCAACCAGTTTCCAGTAATTTCTAAGGCCGCTTCACCTTTTGCATGGCTATAAAAAGATTCTATATACTCCATTTTGCATATAAAGTTATATTTTCTACAATCGGTGTATTAAAATCAAAAGCCTTTGTTAATGTTTCATTTTCATACCAGCCTTTAAAAATATAGCCTCCCCTAGATGGTCTGCTTGGTTCTTCTATTTTTGTATTATAAGCTACGTTTTTATTTGCCACTGAGCTGCCACCATTACTATTAGGTTACGCTGTATTGTTCTACGGTTGTCCACTGTGCATACAGGGTTAGATTTGAGTTATCCATGGTCAGGGTATCTCCTGCTTTATAGCAATCTCCGCTTCCATCTGTTTCTGTATTCCATCCTGCAAAGGTATAGCCATTCTTTGCTAAGTGGCCTGCATTACCTTCTATTATTACTGCATCTCCTTCTTCATAGCTATTATTATCTGTTGGTACGCTTCCTGAGACTGCTCCATTTTTATCATAGCTTACAAGGTAGGTTGGCCTTGCAGTAACAATTATATCTGCTGATAATGGACTTGTTCTATTTAATAACTTATCTTGATTAAGGGTGATTATTCCCGTACCTGCACTGTCTAAAGTACATATACCGCTGTTGTTACGGTATTATCATCGTTACTGATTTCTCCTATGTTTAAACTGCTAAATACTCCACTTAAACTTATATCTGACCCGTATAATGATCCTGTAACTGTATCATTATTGATATTTAAGTTGAACATTTGATTAAAGCTGACACTAGCTTCGACACTGCCTGGATTTGCAATCATGGTTATTCTGTCTTGTGATGGTGCCCATTTAGCATATAGAGTAATATTCCTTGCCGGTATAGTATCTATATCAAATCTCCATTTGTTTTTAAGTTCTGATTCTTTATACCATCCTAAAAAGTCATAATCTTCTTTTGTGGGAGTTGTTGGTTGACTTAAATAAATATAAAAGATACGATCCCTTTTTAAAGCATTTTTTTCAATAAAAGAATTATAATTCATTCACTCTCCTTTACAAGTAAATTATTTCTAGGTTTAAACGCCTACATTATTTATTAGATTGTATCAATCCAAACTGATAAAAAACTGACAAATATCCATAGCATTGAGTTATTCCAACTAGGGATGATACTCAGCCCTATTGTAAGAAACTAAAAAATCCTGAATTCACTCATTGAATTCAGGATTTATCATTATTATTTCCACAATCTTAAGAAAATGGCCTACAGAATAGTGACAAAATCTCTTCTTATGCTATTTTGACTTGTTTATAGAAAAATTTAAACTGAAATAGGTTTCCACTGCATTTTTTTGTGGCATCAGATAATCGGATTGCAGAGTTTCATAACCAGAATACTCGGTATCACAGGTAAACATGACACCGGCCTCTTCGAACTGGAAATCCTTAAAAGTGTTATTGCAGATTTGATCTGCTATTCGACTGGGAATTTTTGAAAATAGCCTCATTTCCTTCTGGGCACAGGCCATAGCAAGGGAAGATAGAACCATTTGTGTATCATATGAACTAACCCAGTCTTTATTATTTTTTAATTCAGCTGCAAATGAAATATCTGTCACATGCCCATTCTCTATTGTAAAATGATACTCTGGTTTTTCTGTATGACCAATTCCAATATGTACACTCCCGTCAAATTCCTTCTCTGTCCATTTCCCGTTTTTATCCAAATATTCATTACCAAAATCAATACCGAAAAGATTAGCATAATAATTATGGTTTTCAACAAATTCGGCTACAGTCAGATTACCTCGATTGGGCGGCAGTTGCTGTGCGGATATTATCATAAATAAAATAGCAAATAAGGCTGCATATGCGCCAATATAAAACGCACCTCGGTACCATTTCGTGTCCTTGATGTTGTAAGATATTGCTTCATCCCATGGCTGCGTTTCGTTCTCACTACACAGCTTATAGCTTTTCCAAAGACGGATAAGGTTGTAGATTGGAATATTATATCCCATCCCGGCACTTATGACACCCCACGTTCGCTTCAAACCCTCACTATAAGAAAGACGCCTGCTATCAGGAGTTTCTATCTTAAGCCCAAAGATTGCCTTCCCCGGCGTAACACAGAACAAATGGAGCCATAACGGCTCTAAAACCAACATCATAGCAATTGCTATAAAAGTATCAAGTATGTTTCCCAAATTGCTTCTAGCCACTAAATTTACATTAAATGCAAATGAAAGAACGGCTGACCAAAGTATATTATATATAGAAATGTCCAATATTCTAGCCAAAAACCTGCGCCAGGGGTGAAATACCTGGGGAAGCTCATCACCCTTGACCGAGAAATACGAGGTGCCGGTTTCTTGCATTGTTCGGTTAATGCCATCGAGATATTTCTTAGCATCCAAATCAGCAAAAGTCACCCTGTCTCTCTGCATAGCCCGGCACATATCCTGGGCATAAGAAACATCTTGCTTTTCCTGATCCAGTTTCGTGATTTGCTTAGAAAGTGTATCAGCCAAATCCTCGCTTCCGTCTTTAAGTGCCCTGATTTCATCCAATGAGATATGAAGGCTCCGTAGCAACTTAATACGTAGTAAAATTTGCAGATCATCCTCTGAATAATCTCTGTATCCGTTCTCCTTACGTTTTGGTATAACGAGCCCTTCACGTTCATAAAATCGTATATTTGCTCGCTCCATCCCGGATAGCGTTTCAATTTCTTTTATGATCATAACACTCACCTTTTCCCTTTGCTATCTTAATGATAAACTATAAAGCCTGTTCACAGTCAAATAACTCTTATTAATTCATTTGGAAAACCATATTTACCTCCTATGATTCTATCATTTTTCTATTTCTATAAATCCAACAAAAAAAAAGGGCCATGTTTTTCAGTAACGAAGAACATAACCTCGTGATTGTTTTACCCGATGGCAGATTTATTAAATTGTATTTTGGGTCTATATGAAAACAGAGACATCAAGATTTTTTATCTATATCTCTGGAAATTGCTTCTTTTGCAACAGTTATATACTTTTGCATTTCTTCAAGAATAGTATACTGCTTAGCTGTTATTTTTACAATATTAACCATAAATTCAAACTGTTACTCTGGGATAGACAGATTATACATTACCTTGCTACGCTTAACTGTCAGACATAATTGTTACTTTAATATTATACTGGTGTCATTGTGAATTGAACAACGACTTTTTATAAGAAAAATCGTCATTATTTTTTAGCCTTAACGTATTTAAGAGCTTCCTTCCCAGTTATGTGCTCCACGTCAATTGCAATAACGTATGCTTGTGTGCATCCAGCTATTTTCTTGTGCCGGGCTTCTTCAGGTTGATCACCCGAATACTTTTTTACCAAAGCCATAAAAGCTTCTAGCCTTTCATCACCCTCCACAATTCTTGCTTTACCAAAAGCAATAACACTACGGAAATAAGTAGTATACTCTTTACTTACTACCG
>JAHDSB010000132.1 GCA_018433015.1 Clostridia bacterium
CGGTAGTAAGTAAAGAGTATACTACTTATTTCCGTAGTGTTATTGCTTTTGGTAAAGCAAGAATTGTGGAGGGTGATGAAAGGCTAGAAGCTTTTATGGCTTTGGTAAAAAAGTATTCGGGTGATCAACCTGAAGAAGCCCAGCACAAGGAAATAGCTGGATGCACACAAGCATATATTGTTGCAATAGACGTGGAGCACATAACTGGTAAGGAAGCTCTTGAATACGTCAAGGCTAAAAAATAATGACTATTTTTCTTATAAAAAGTGAAACACAGAGCATAAAAAGAGGTTTCAAAGTATTTGTCAAAGCGGTCTAGTTCCAAGGCTCAATGAAAGCCAAGGGTATGCAACCGCTATTTTTTTACTCTCTGCAGATGCGTTTGTATGGAGTAAGGCAAAAAGTTGTGTAGACAGCCAACTCATTCATTTTAAAGCTATCCACATTCATGGTGTGGATTTAGCTGGATATGCCATCTTTCATATGGCAAAGGAGCTTCACTCTGGAAAGTCGCATATCACTGTTTCGGAATTAAGCTATCCGGAACTGATTGATGATAAGCTTCTGCGGCTTTTCCTTGCTATTGCCTGTGCACAGAAGGAAATGGGGCTATTTTCAAAAATTCCAAGTCGAATAGCAGACCAAATTTGCAATAACACTTTTAAGGATTTCCATTTTGAAGAGGCCGGTATCATGTTTACCTGTGATACCGAGTATTCTGGTTATGAAACTCCGCAATCCGATTATCTGATGCCACAAAAAAATGCAGTGGGAACCTATTTCAGTTTGAGTTTTTCCATAAACAAGCCAAAATAGCATAAGAAGATTCTGTCAGATCGGGAAAAGAGACCACGTCCAAAAATCTTGGAATAGTGATTTAATCCTTTAGTCGATACAGAATATAGGGTGATTTTTTTATGAATCAAATTCTTAATTATATGGCTTACTTACTTAAAGCTTCAAAACATAAAAGCCAAAGCTGCTTCTATATCGTAAGGGAATTTTGTGCAAAATCGCAAGGTGTGTACCACCTTGCCCTGCTTGCCAGTATTGTAAATGAATAATTGACAAAATTTTTTACCAATCATATAATTGTCTGAAAAGGAGGTGTCGGAATGAGATTGGTTTTAAGTAATAGCAATATAAAAAATAACAAACATTCCATCTCTGTTTTTGATAGATAAATTTCTAGCAGTGGGTAACTGTATACTGTTGATAGTATATAGTGTTAGAAATTATTTATCCAATAGAGAAAGGATGTTATCGAATGAATAATAATGTAGTTACTAGATTATCTTCATCAGGAATAAGCAAAGCGGTAGGGAATTATACCCATATAACAAAAGTAAAGCCTAATTCAACGTTTTATACATTTTCAGGACAAATTGGAGCAGATTTAGGTGGAAATATTCCTGAAGAGTTTAATCAGCAAGTAAAGAATACATTTCTAAATATATCAAATCTACTTAAAAGTGTAGATTTAGAACCGGATAATGTTATAAAGGTAAATATATGGTCAAGAGAAGAAATTGATTGGGAGTATTTCGATAAGGTATATGGTGATTTTTTTGGGGAAATCCCTCCTTCTATGACAATTGCTTATGTAAGTGCTTTAGGTTTGGAAGCAATAAAAATAGAAATAGAAATATGGGCTGCAGGATAATGAGTCCATAGGGTTGTTTATAATAAAGGTCAGAATCACACTAAATTTCATGTTGCTTGAAGTGACAAGGGGACGGAAATATTGACACTAACCACTCCTGTGGTATAAATTACCATAGGGGTGGTTTTTATGCCAAGAACTGCAAGGATAAAAAGTAAAAGTGGAATCTATCATATCATAATGAGGGGAATAAATCGTCAAACTGCATTTACTGCTAATGGAAGGGAAGGAACCATTAGAGACTGTAATGAGAAGGATATGTGGTAGCTAAGGTTTTTCACAATAAGGGTGGAAGTTATTAATCAGTTATGGAAATTTATGTGCCAATAAAAAATTGAAAGGGCAGTGTAAATGATTAATTATTATGGAAGTTTGTGTACAGCAATGTATGAATTACTACATCCTATTGCACCAGAAGATGAATTGCAATTTTATTTACAATATGCCAATAACAACATGAATATATTAGAACCACTTTGTGGCACTGGTAGATTTCTAGTACCTTTTTTAAAAAAAGGTTTTAATATTACTGGATTTGATATGTCTATGGAAATGTTAGAACAACTTTATAAAAAAGCTCCATATGCACAGGTATTTAAAAGTTCTATCGAAGAATTTTGCTGCAAAGAAAAATTTGACTATATTTTTATTACATCTGGTTCATTTTCATTATTTCTTGATAAAGATACTGCTTTTAATGTACTGGTGAAAATGAAAGAATTACTAACCTCAAAAGGTAAATTTGTTTTTGCTGCTGAAACAACTGCTAATATAATTCCTGATAGGAAAGATTATCTTGAAGATTGTCGAGTAAAGACCCAAGAAGGTTACGACTTAGTTTTAAAAACTAAGAATTTTTATGATGAACACAAAAAAATACTATTATCACCAAGCTTATATGAGTTATATAATGGAGCTAATTTGCTACGAAAAGAAGAAATGGATTTTCGTATAAAATTATATGATTTTGGAGAATTGGACGAGCTAATATTAAAAGCAGGATTCAAAGAAATCCATGTATACAGTGATTTTAAGAAAAGGGAACTTGCAGACATAAATAGCAAAACTTTTTTATATGAGTGTTATGTTTAGAAGAAATATGCTCACTATTCTCTTGAAATATACAATTTAACAACTAATTGCAATACCTTCTCATTAGCATCAATGCTATTTTGTATATTATCATATTCTTATTCTTTTCATATCAACTAGCTGAAATTAGGCTGAAAAAGTGCATTTTTGACCTGCAATAAGAAAAAACTTGGAGATTGCTAGTATGTCACAACAGAGGCTTTTCAGATACGCCCTAGGAGTAAAAGAGAATACATCTTGCTCCGTAATAAATACTCAAAATCAACATAGTTTAGCAGGAATACAAGGAGGTTTTATATGAGTGAATTTTTAAAATTAGAAGATTTTATTGAGCTTTCACATGTAGGTTATGAAGAAGCTATAGTCCAATTTTTACAGGATAACGGAATAACGATTGATTGTTTATGATAATCTAAAATTACCCCAGTAGAATACTTGAAAATTCCCCTAGGAGAAATATAAAATAACCCTATGACATTTCATAGGGGGACCAGGGGATGATTAATTTAGTGCAAAAACAAGAAATAATATTATCACA
>JAHDSB010000036.1 GCA_018433015.1 Clostridia bacterium
TGGTTATTTTGGGCTTTTTGTCTATGATATAGAAAGAAAACAAATTCATAGAAGCATTGATTTGAAAGCAATAGATAGCAATTATGTACAAGGTTCAATCTATACGGAAGTTACCGTGAGTCAGGATGGTAAAACGGTTTATCTTGATAATATTGGTGATGGATATGATGATTATATGTATGAATATAAGGTAGACACCAATGAATTAGCTCGGAAAAAGGTAAAAAATATTACCAGCAAGTATGTTAAGAGAGATATTTTGGATAAAATATCTCTCGCTCAGGCGGGAACTATGAGTGCAACCTATGGGCAAATCGATGAAAATACCTATGCATATCTATGGAATGATAAGAGTACTGTCAGCGATTTTAAACTAATTATCTTTAATGAAATTGACCAAGAAAGTCACAGTTATGATGTTCTTGCTCCTTTATCTAATTCCTATTAGCTCCAACTTGTCTCGAACTAATGTTGTCAGTTTACCTATATATATGTTAAAATAAAAAACGGTAAAAACTGAAAAATAAAAGGAATGTAGAAGTAGAAAATATTAGTATCTGATATGCTAGACACATAATGCTATTTACCGATTTATGTATAAATGGTACAAATTACAATGTAAGATCTAGCTTAATAAATACGGACAAGCTTTACTGCTAGAAAATTAAATAAATGTTCTTTAAATTGGAGCAGAAATGAATCTCTCATATTTGCTATTCATTATATTCCAATGTTAGATCTTAAGAAGATTTGTTTGTACTAGAATAAGTAGTAGTATGTCTCAAATATATCATTATAAGAGAAAATATTTTTGAAAATATTCTTGATTGGAACTGGGGCTTGATTAGGGTCTACTAAAGGTAGGCAATGATCTATACTACTTTTTTGAAGTGGTGTAATGTGAGTATAGCATATATGCGAAACATAGGCACTCTAACTCTTATCTTATAAATTAAGGGTTAGAGTGCTTTTTACTTAAATAACAAGAGTAAAATATATGACGTTTATGTGCATACGGCTACATTCCTAAACAAAGCAACTTTGCCATGGTATATCTATAAAAAAGTGAAAAAATGGTCAAACTACTTTGTTAGAAGGAGAGAAATATGGAAAAAGAAAAAGAGAACTTGAGTCAAAAACTATATGCAAAAAATTTCACAAAGTATGGCTTCGACATGAATGTTTTTGTGTCTTTGGTATCAGCTCTGATGGTGTTAGGATTTATAATATTTACTATTACAATGCCGGATAAATCAGCTAAGATCTTTAGCGATATAAACGATGTGCTCAATAAGAAATTTAATTGGTTATATGTATTAACAATTAATTTATCGTTTTTGTTCTTATTGCTAACGGGATTATCAAAATTTGGAAAAATACGCTTGGGAGGGTTTAAAGCTAAACCGGAATATAGTAATTTTTCCTGGTATGCCATGTTGTTTTCTGCCGGTATTGGTATTGGTATCTTTTTTTATGGTGTAGCTGAACCTATTTATCATATAAATATACCATTAGGAATTAGCACTGGATCTCCCTTTGATAAATTTAAAGTTATGTATATGCACTGGGGAGCCCATGCTTGGGCTATTTATGCCTTAGTAGCTATGGGGTTGGGCTATTTTGCATATAATAAAAAGTTACCTTTTTCTTTTCGAAGCTTGTTCTATCCCTTAATTCAAGATAAGATCTTTGGAATAATGGGTGATGTAATTGATACTATAGCCGTGTTGGCGGTATTGTTTGGTCTTGCTACGTCTCTAGGTCTTGGTGCTCAACAAATTAACTCAGGATTAAACTATGTGTTTGGTATACCTATTACTTCTACAGTGCAAATAATTTTGATAGTAGGGATAACCTTTATTGCTACGTTGTCTGTTGTTAGTGGTATTGCCAAAGGCATCAAATTCTTGAGTCAGGCTAATACCATAATTAGCGGACTCTTGTTACTGGCTATTTTATTAATCGGGCCTACAGTGTATGTTTTATCAACCTATTTGTCTAGTTTAGGATTATATATGAAAGAGTTCTTTGATGTAGGTTATTTTGTTGCTACAGCTCCTGATGATATTGCTTGGCAAGGTTCATGGACTGTTTTCTATTGGGCCTGGTGGATATCTTGGACTCCCTTTGTAGGAACCTTTATTGCGCGTATTTCTAAAGGTAGAACTATTAGAGAAGTTGCGGTAGGTACAATTATTATACCTACGGTAATAATCACTTTTGCTATGACAATATTAGGTGCAACGGGCATATTTGTAAATGATTTGAATAATGGTGTGATTGCACAGGCTATAGATAATAATATTGCCACAGCAATGTTTGAGATGTTTAAATATGTTACAGGTTCGGTAATTGTACAAAAAACCTTATCTATTATAGCGATAATAGCCATTGCTTTATTCTTTATCACAAGTAGTGACTCGGGATCCTTAGTTGTTGATAATTTGACAAGCGGCGGTAAGGAAGATTCTCCTAAAACCCAAAGAGTATTTTGGGCTATCATGGAAGGTCTTATTGCCTTAGCTGTTCTCCTATTAGGTGGGGAAGCGGCCTTAAAAACTATACAATCGGCTGTAATCATAAATGCCTTACCTTTTTCAATCCTTCTTATTATCATGATGTACTCGTTGAAAAAAGAACTGAGGGTAAGTTATAAAAAATATGAATATAACACCATGATCAAATTCAAAGAGAATATGAAAAAGATCGGTGACAATGCCAAATATAAACATTAAATTATAGTTATTTAAAAAGAATTGATACATTTTGTTAATAATCATATAATAGATATACAGGAAGTTGTACCTTTAGGAGGTATATGACTATGCCTATAATTAATGCCAGTACGGCAAAAGAACGTTTCTTTAAAATTATAGAAGAGACTATAACGACACGTGAACCAGTTTTTATTACAAGTAAAACGGGAACTGTTGTTGTTATTTCAGAAGATGATTACAGATCTATACAGGAAACTTTGTACCTGTATTCTGTGCCGGGTATGCGCGAAAAAATCATGGAAGGTATAAAAACACCTCTTGATCAGTGCGTAGAGGATTCTGATGAAGAGTAAACCATGGAGGATTGTCTATACTAAGCAGGGGCTCAAGGATAAAAGAACTGCCTGCCAAGCAGGTTTTGCTGAGAAAATCGGTAGCATCCTTGAAACATTGAGAATAAACCCATTTGAAGATTATCCTCCTTTTGAAAAGCTTGTTGAAGATTTAAACGGTGCATATTCAAGAAAAATTAATCGGTAACACAGGCTAGTTTATCAGGTTTACAAGGAAGAACGTACTGTAAAAGTCATAAGTGCTATGAAAACAAATAATTTTTAGAGATAAGTTGAAAGAAACCACCACCTGTTTTAAAGCAGATGGTGGTATTTTTATTGCATTTTTTTGCATAAACCGTACTGATGATACGAAATATTAAGAAAACAACTATGAATAAAGATGATTTTGTTGAATAGAAAATTGTATGAAAACCCATAACTAGAAAGGAAGGGATAGGTTTGGAATATGGGGTGTGGTCCTTAATTCCTCCCCTAGTTGCCATAGTATTAGCCTTGTATACGAAAGATGTATTTACTTCTCTGTTTTTAGGATGTTTATCGGCTTATACCATTCTGGCGGGAGGCAATATTTTAATTGGTACTAGTGATACGCTGATGTCTTTTGTGAAAGTCTTTGAAAACAGTGGTAATACTATTTGCATTGGTTTAACTGCTCTTTTAGGAGGTTTGTTGGTTTTAACTGAAAAGTCCGGCGGCGTAGAGGGATTTGTTAATTTCTTTATTAATAAAAAAGCTTTTATCAAATCAAGAAAAGCGGCAGAGCTTTTTAGCTGGCTTATTGGTGTCCTGGTTTTTACTTCCGGTACGGTAAGTGCCTTAATTGCCGGGACAGTAAGCAGACCATTGACAGATGCTTTCAAAGTATCCCATGAGAAATTATCATATATTGTACATTCTACAACCACACCGGTCTGTGCATTACTGCCTCTAAGTGCCTGGGGAGCTTATATGATAGGCTTGATACAAGCCCAGGGAGTAGAAAATCCTGTAGGAACCATGGTTAGCTCCATACCTCTTAATATTTACTGTATAATAGCTGTTTTGTTAGTGCCCTTCTTTGCTATAACCCAAATTAATTATGGACCTATGAGGAAAGCGGAAAAAAGAGCCAGAGAGCAAGGCTTTTTGGATGATCCTGCCAGCAGTTCGGGGAAGAAGGTCCAACAAGAAGCTGCTGTAATCAAGGAGAGTGTTAAACCTACTTCTCCTTGGAATTTGGTGGCGCCAATATTTAGTATGATTGCTATGATTATTATTGGTTTGTTAATTACAGGTAAGGGGAATATCTTAGAAGGCGATGGTATGACAGCTATTCTGTGGGGCAATGGTTTAGCCATATTAGTAGCTCTTGTGCTATATACTGCCCAAAAAATTATGACTTATAAAGAGTTCATTGATATTCTCTTTGAAGGGGCAGGAGGACTTTTACCTATAGCTTTTATTCTTATCTTTGCCTGGTCGTTAGGTGCAGCCGTTAATCAGCTGGGTACAGGTGTGTATTTAGCAAGTGTCCTTTCCGGCGTTTTAACTCCTGCTTTGTTGCCGCCCTTAATCTTTATTATTTCTTGTATAATATCTTTTTCTACAGGTACCTCCTGGGGAACTATGGCGGTTATGGTTCCCATTGCCATCCCTATGGCTGTAACTAGTGGTACAGCTATCCCTTTGACTTTTGGGGCAATCGTAGGGGGCAGTGTTTTTGGAGATCACTCTTCTCCAATTTCAGATACTACCATTATGTCCTGTTTCACCACACGTTGTGATGTAATGGATCATATTAGAACCCAATTACCTTATACTTTGACGGCAGCGGCAGGAACTATGGTGCTATATTTGGTAATGGGCTTTATTTTATAAAAGAGGGAATCCATCAGTGGGGCTAAAAAACCTCACTGATGGTCATTAAGCATAGCTATTTGAGATTGTAAATTATTAGAGAATAGTGATATTGTTCTATTTTGTTCTTGACAAATAGTATAAATTGGTTCAAACTTAAGGGCAAAGAAGATAATTATGAGGGCGTTTTTTTTATAACGAAAATGTTAGGCGGGCCTAACAAAAATGATCAAATAATTGATAAAGGAGGTAGTGAGTATGTCCATTTTAGTAGTAGGAGGGGATCGATTAGGAAGCATTCCTGTTAAGTTAAGAGATGTTGGCTTTACAGATATTAAACATTTGAGCGGTAGAAAACGAGGACATTTAACTTATAAGATGCCTCGAGCAGTAGATGTAGTTTTAGTCCTAACAGATTATGTTAATCATAGATTGGCCATTCAAATTAAAGAAGAAGCTCGGGAAAGGGGAACAAAAACAGTTTTCGCCCGACGAAACTGGGCCAATATCTATCAAGCATTAAATTAAAATAATAAAACGGCACAAAAGTTAGGAAAATTAATAACCATGGATTTTTAGGATAAAGGGTTTGCCACAGAAAGGATATTAAACATGATAGCTGCTTATAATAACTTTAATAAAAATGAACAGGAGGGTTGGGTGTGGATGGTAAGTTAACTTTAGAATTTCTGAACATTTCTCAGGCTCTTGATGATAGAGAGTATCTGAAAACAAAAATATTGTACTGGGCAGCACCTACTCTTCTTAAGAAGAAGCCGGCAACTCTACTTGCTTTAAAAAATGATTATCGTAATACTTATGATCTATGGAATAGGTACAGGGAAGGACTGGAATGTGAGCTCTCGCTATGTCCTTATGTTTTGCGGGATACAGGTAAATCAAGCGTTGTCTTGTTTTATGATGAAGCACTTTTAACGGATTACGTGATGAAGGAAAAAAATAAA
>JAHDSB010000088.1 GCA_018433015.1 Clostridia bacterium
CCTATGACTAATAAGGGATAATTTTCTCGAGTTTTTCCTCCCAACATAAATAAATCATGAAGCTTATATAATTTCATTCTTTATACTCCCTGGCAATTTCTTTTATATCCACATGTTCAAAAAAGATATGATGAAGAAAATATGGTTTAATAACGGTTTCGACAGCAGCAGCTACTTCCTCTGTTTTTCCTGGTAAAGCCACTATATACTTATTATTATAACGAAGAACTACTGGAGTTGCCAGGGCAGCTAAAGGACCACATGCCAAAACCATAGCCGCCGATATAGCTCTTTCCAAGGGTTCTATCCGCTGATGAGATAAGCTGGCTAAGGCTTCTACCGTATTATCTCGCGGCATTAGGCCTGTCCCACCATTTGTAACTAATAAATCTACTTTAGCTTTTAATTCCTCCACATTAGTTACTATTTCTTCTATATCGTCAGTACATACTTTATACATAACTTCACTACAAAAAGGCCCTAAAATTTCTTTTATCTTAGGGCCACTTAAATCTTCTCTTTTTCCTACCGGAACTGAATCAGATATGGTCAAGATACCCAACCTCATACAATATTTCCTCCTAAGGGATATTTAGCAAACACAGCTTCAGCCATATTAATAGATAACTCTTCTAAATTCAGTTCTTTTTCCAATCCTTCTAAGAGGGCACGGGCAGCAGCAACTGCTTCCACCATAGGCCCGGGAACATTAGCCACCAGGGCTTTTCCTAGCTTACCTATAACAAGCCTGGTCCACAAATGTCCATTATATCCGTATATTTCTTTAATTTTAGCATTATCCAAAACATTTTCCAATACTAGATGAGTAACATCTGTTGATAAAGCGGGGTCAAACTTTTTCCCCCCACCGGACCCACCAATAATAATTATTAGATCACTATTACTGTGGGCAGTAATTTCTTGAGAGATTGCCTGGGACACATCATTAACAGGAGGTACACGCAATACTGCAGCTTGAGGATACTTTTCCAAAACTATTTCCATGATAGCCGGACTGTTGGTGTCTGTCACCGTACCGGCTTTAATTTCATCCCCTGTCGGTACAATGACTACTTCATTCATTGCTCTTAACCCACCTTTCTTTGGGACAAGCAGAACTTCTATTTTTCGCTAATTCCTCTACCGGCACAGTTACGGCTTTTTCAGCCTTATCAATCTGTACAACTTCCGATGCCGTTAATCCGGGCACTAAGGAAACAGCTTTAATAAATCCATCACTATCCTCTAAAATAGCTTCAGGTTCTAATCCATAGATATCCATTTGTAAAGAATTACTAGTAACTCCTATTACTCTGACAGGACGCCCTATCTTTGAGCTTAAGACTTCTTCCAGTTTAACAGGTTTAAATCCTTGGACTTTTAGACCGGTCACTTTCACCACTGTTTTATCTACATACGCAATTATTTTTTCACTCATATCTCAATCTCCTAAATATACAAAGATGGGAAGGAGAATCCCCTTCCTATTTTAGATAAATTTATACCGACACAACTAACCTTCAGTGGGGGATAAATCCCCCGCAACTGAAGGAAAGTTTAACTTTATGGTAATATATTAGTATACTGTGATATAATGGTTAGAAAGCTATTATTAGTGTTATTATCAAACAACTAATTCAATTTTCTTGAAGAAGTCGGGAGCTTTTACCCGTTTAGGAGAATCTAAACCGGGAATAATATCATCAGCCTGGTCTATAATCTCTGCACGGGAAAGTTTAGGCGAAGGTTTCTCTAACTCTGCTTTATGAATACCTACGCTTTCTAATTCTAGCCAAGCTCTTTCCGATATATTGTCTAAAGCAATTTCAGCACCCATAGCATGTGCTACTGACAGTACTGCCGGTGCACATCCTATCTCTTTTCCTGGCACCAAGCCAAATTCTAATACATTAAGAATATAACTAGCCAATACTTCCTTAGGTGCTACAATACATGGTATATTGGTTTTTAAGGTTTTAGCATACTCACCGCTGTTATGAGCAGTTTCTCCGGCAGCAAACTGTCTGGTAGGAAATACGCGGCCAAATTTTTCAGCTACAGTCATACCAATACCTACCGAAATTACTCCGCCTGTTACACCAAAGACGATGTCTCCATCTTTCATAGCTTGAACCTGACCGAGAATAGGTAAGAGCATCTCTTCCATAGTTACAGCGTTCATTACTTCCGTAGCTGAGTTATTGTTGATAGCTTTTCCCGTCATAACCACATTATGAACAGGGATTAATTTCTTGCTGGGATCTGGGCCTCTGAAGAGCTTGCGACCAGGGTATTTGGTTTTCAAAGGTCTCAAATGAGGCTCCTCAGCAATTAATTCATCAGTAACTTCCATTTCTTCCATATGCAAAATACCGAATTCTTTATGGATTTTTCCCATATCTCCGGCAGCCATAGTAACAATGGCTCCTTCTACAATTATCCCATCACTGGTAGTTGTTACGGCTTTCATGTCAAAAACATTAATAGCTACAGGACCATTAATTGTCTTAGCAATTTTTTGGATGGCGTCTAGCTCTTGGATGCCTGCTTTTTCAATATCCTTCTTATCAACTAAAGCTATATTGATAGGTGCACCATGTTTAGCTCCAACGCCCTTTGGCAAATAGCGAAAACTAAATGTACCCATTGTCTCATACCTCCTAGTGTCGACCAATTGCCGGGCGGCGGTCTTCTATATTTTCATATCCTTCTAACTCTACTTCTTCTGTAGGATGAATAATATTAATTACTTCTAGAATAGCTTTTGTAGGGTTGCCATCTTCATCATATCCTTTAACAATAGCTGTGTGCATAGTTTCCGGTATACGAGGTACTATTACTACTTCTACTTTCTGAGTTTTTCTGTCAGCAGCAATTTCTTCCACAGCATCTTCAATTCTACCGGTTCTTAATGACTGCATTTTGGCGGACTTAAGATTTTCGATGCCCCGAAGTTTCATTTCTTTATTGGAAGATTGTTTTACGACGGCCCCTTGCATTTTTAACTTAAACTCAGGCAAACTGGTGTGCATCAGTCTCATCTTCAGCACTCCTTTCTAGAATAAATTTAATTCTTTCATATCTGAATAGGGTATATCCCCTATTTTCTCCACTACCTCAAGATGAGGTAAGGCTTGTAATTCAGATAATAAACTTTCTGACACAATGAGTTCTTCCAGTTCTAAGGTATTCTTAATTATACATAAACGAATATTTTCTTCTGTAACAGGTCCTGCAGTCTTGATAGCTGTATCAATAGCTTCTTTATCTGTAGGTAAGTAAATGGGGATTTTTCCTCTTTCTAAGAAACTGGTAGAAATAACATTGGCATACATTGCATCAAAATCAATACTGTCCACGAGGCGCTTTGTGGTTAAATCGGCTAATCCTACTCCTAAAGCATTACCGTAGGAGTTATTGGCCAGGTTTAATACTACAACGCGCTTTATTTTTATATCATCGGGTTCGGGGAGTCCTTCTACACGAAGTCTTCCCAGTACATTGGTGTCCATCCCAGTACCGCTGATAGCTTTACCCATGGTTTTAACTACTAGCACATCTAAGGCTTTGAAAGGTAACTTAGCCATTAACGTTTTGGCTTTCTTAAGGAGCTCTTTTTCCCTGATCAGAAAGTCCTGAGCTTTTACAACTTCCAAGTAGGTAGTTTCTTCTTTGCTATTTTCCAGGATAGCAAGGCCTCCTAGCACAAAACCTTGTTTCAACACGATGGCAGCAGCTTTAGGAATATTAGTAGCTAATCCGTGAGTGTGAAGAGCTACGCAACCTTTATGCTTTCCTAGACCAATTGCAATCATTTTCACTAATCCGCTCTCAATAGGGGCATCAAAATCAGTATGAGCCTTGACCCTATTAATGACGAATATTCCATCAGATTCTGCTGCATTTTTATCTAGATATACGGGTACGCCTTCTTCATTAGTTCCTACTTGAATGACTTCCATACTGGAACGAATGGGGGCACCCATTTCTTCTTCTGTAATGCCTAAGCTGTTTAATACTTTCTTCTGGCCTTCAGCAGTTGCACCACCGTGACTGCCCATAGCAGGCACTATAAAAGGTTCTGCTCCCAGGTTTTTTAACTCAGCCACAGCTGCTTTTACAATTTCAGCAATATTAGCTATTCCTCTACTTCCGGCAGCAACGGCAATTTTGCTACCCGGCTTTATAACGCCTTGAAGATTAGTTTTGGCGAATTCATCTTTTACTCGTCCCGGAATATCGGCAATTGATTCGCCATTGAAATGTTGTCTTACTTTATACATGGTAACAGCCATTTGCTTTCCTCCTATTTCATTAGCATATTAGGCAGGTACATGGATATGGCAGGAATATACGTAATCAAAATAACGGCAATCAACATCGCTATAATAAAGGGAACTACAGCTTTAGATAGTTTTTCTATAGTAATATCCGTTAAACCGCAGGCCACGAACAAGTTAACTCCTAGAGGCGGAGTAAACATACCCATAGCTGTATTTGCAACCATTATTATTCCAAAATGCACAGGATCTACCCCTAATTTTACCATTAGTGGAATAAATATGGGCGCTAAAATGATGATAGCTGCGTTTGTTTCCATGAAGCAACCCACTACTAGCAACATTAAGTTAACTAAGAGTAATACTACAATTCTGCTATCAGTTAAACTAATGAATGCTTGGGCAACTGCATCGGGAATTCTGGCACTAGTCATAATCCAGCCGAAAACTGAGGCTGTAGCTATGATCAGCATAACTACCGAAGTTGAAACAGCGGCATTTCCCAACAAACGAGGTAAGTCTTTGAATTTTAATTCTTTATATACAAACAAACCTATAATAAAGCCATAAACAACTGCTACGGCAGCAGCTTCTGTGGGTGTAAATACGCCCCCGTATATACCTCCTAAAATAATAAAAGGCATCAATAGAGCCCAGAAGGCTTCTTTAGTAGCAATTAAAGATTCTTTAATACTAAATTTACCTTGTCCTTTATATCCCTTTTTCTTAGCAATGATATATGCTGTAAAAAGAAGGGCAAATCCAACTAACAGTCCGGAACCGATACCACCTAAGAATAATGATCCTATGGATGCACCACCAACAACACCATAAGTTACCATAGGAATGCTGGGAGGTATAATAACGCCGATAGAACCTGCTGCAGCCAGAACTGCTGAAGAATAGCCAACACTATAACCGGCATTTACCATAGCTGGAATCATGATGGAACCGATTGCTGCAACAGTAGCCGGTCCTGAACCGGATATAGCTGCAAAAAACATACAAGTTACTATAGCTACTAGTGCCAGTCCTCCGGAGATAGATCCAACCAACTTATTGGCCATATTAATTAAACGACGAGAAATTCCTCCACCTTCCATGAGAGCCCCAGCTATCATAAAGAAAGGAATGGCCATCAAAGGAAAAGATGCACAAGAAGTATACATCTTTTGCGCCACAACGAGGAGTGGAACATTAGAACCTAAAGCTATAGTTATAACAGATGCTAGACCTAATACAACTGCAATAGGTAAACCTAGAACTGCTAGAACAGCAAATGCGGAAAATAATAAACCACCCATGCTTACACTCCTTTCGTTTTGATTTCGTCAATCAAAACTTGAATGAAACGTATAGATATAAAGATACTGCCAATAGGTACTGCCAAATAAGCATAGTACATAGGAATCCTCATAGCAGGGGATACCTGTCCGGTCATCATCTGGCTCTTAACTATAGAAAACCCTAAAAATATCAATAGTACAAAAAAGCTAGCTGAGAGAATATAAGCAACTATTTTCATGAAATGTTGAACTTTTTTAGGTAATAAAATAACAAAAGCTTCTATACCAACATGAGCTCCTCTTTTTACTCCAATACTGGCCCCTAAAAAAGTAACCCACACTAAGATAAAAATTGATAATTCCTCAGACCATCTTAAGGGAAGATGAAGCAGAAAACGGCAAATAACCTGCCAAAATACTATCACAGACATGGCTGACAGAAGCACTGCACAGGTATATTCTTCGATGTTTTGTACAAACTTCTTAATGTTCACTAGTTTCCCTCCTAACAGGTAGAGTGAGGCAGGTATAAATTGACCTGCCTCTTTTTTGATCTTTATATGCTACTTCTGAGCCTCAAGAACGGCATCTATCAGGTCTTTACCAATTTCAGATTCATATTTTTCATATACTGGTTTAACTGCTTCTTTAAATGTTGATTTATCAACTTCTATAATATTAGTACCTGCATCTTTAAGTTTTCCGATGAATTCTTCATTTTGTTGTGCTAAGAGGTCTCTTTCGTAGTCTCTAGCTTCATTGGCAGCTTCTTGGATAGCCTTTTGGATATCAGGAGCTAATCCGTCATAGAACTGCTTAGAAATTAAGAGGGGGGCAGCTGCGTAGAAATGCCCAGTTAAACTCATATGTTCTTGTACTTCATAAAATTTAGAAGTCCAAATGATAGGTACAGGGTTTTCCTGTCCGTCAACAGTTTTCTGTTGTAAAGCAGTGAATAATTCACCAAAAGCCATTGGTGTGGGGTCTGCTCCCATAGTTTTAAAAGTATCCATATGGATGGGGTTTTCCATTAAGCGGATTTTTAAGCCATCTAAATCTGCCGGTGTTTTAACATCATGTTTACTGTTGGTAACATGTCTAAATCCATTTTCCCAGAAACATAGACCCATAATTCCTTGATCATTTAAAGAAGCAAGTACATCTTGACCGATTTTACCGTCTAATACTTTATAAGCTCCTTCGTAATCTTCAAAGATAAAGGGTAAGTCAAATACGAAAAATTTACTAGTAAATCCGGAAAGAGGTGCGGTAGAAACAAGTGCCATTTCCTGAGTTCCTAACTGTAAACCTTCGATCATATCTCTTTCATTACCTAATTGTGAGCTGTGGAAAACTTCAACTTTTACTTTGTCGTCTGTTTTAGCAGCAACTAATTCAGCAAATTTGTTTAGACCAAGAGTATAAGGATGATCAGGAGCTAAAACGTGTCCCACTTTAATAGTGATTGTTTCATCTGTAGCTTCATTTCCAGCCTTTTCTCCGCCGCCACAACCAACTACTGCAACAAGAGCAAAAACCAACACAAGAATAAATGCTAGATTTTTTTTGCTAAACAAAAAAATCCCTCCCCAAAAAAATAAATTATTAATATATTTGCTAGCTAGCACTATTAAATTATTGCAATTTCCATGCCAACTCTCTGGGGGGGAAAAAAGCCCTATAAACTAGGCTTTTTTGTTAGCTTTTTTTTCCAATGTTGTACATGTGTTAGAATATTTCCCTCTAGTGTTATAATTTTTCACTATAATATAACGATATAACAAAAAAACGTGTAGAATTTATCCACACGTTTTTTTATTAATTCTTTCGTTTTCTAAAAAATGAACTGTTTGTTAGATTACTTACTCTCCTTTTACTTGGGGAGGAGTTATAGTGATTTCTTTATTAAAATCTGCAATTTCTACCGTAACAGTCAAAATATGTTGAGAGTTATCACGATGTTCTGCAGATATTTGGGCTTTACGAATCATCCCGTCTTTTCTATCAAGCCATAAAATATAGTTAAAGTCATTCCAGTACAATTCCAAATATTTAGCCTGTCCTCGTGTCATAATTTCATAAACACGACAAGTTTCATCTGCAACTTTTTCTTTTCCTACATATTTTACTTCCATATTTTCTGTAAAGTTGAAAATTCCTAAGGGATTTATTTCTGCTATAAATTGCTCCATACTGGCAATATTTTTGCGCGGTACAATTAACCAATCTTGACTAGTACTATCTTTCCGATACATCTTATCATTAAACTGATAAACTTCTATTTCCGCTTTGATCAAGGGTATTTTTCCTGCAATGTGAACTCCTTGCAAATTTTTTTGCCCACTTATGTCAGAAATTATATTCTTTTCCCCCTCAATTTCTCTTTGGGCTACAGCTCTGTATGTATAACTCTGGGCATTTAGGGTTTTGGCTAATCCTTGTAGAACAGCTTCTTTGGGCGGAAGCTTAGTAAGCTCATCATAAATATAGAGGTTTCCATAAATGAGAGTAACGGTAAGGACTATAGCTACTAACCATTTCCATGGTATTTTAGATAAATTAATAGCCCTAATCAGAAACCCAGGTACTATTTTCATATTTTCACTCCCCCCTGGTACTCATATATAATTCTTACGAAAAAGGAGAGGAAAATATGTCATTTTACTTAAATATTATCCTTAGAATTCTTGATATTATCTTCTTTCTTCACACAATCATTTATTTCTCTCAGACGGCTCTGTACTAAGCTAAATATTTCCCGGTAAGAAGTATCTGTTAGTATTTCTATACCTTCCTCAATGGTTTTAACGGCATAGATATGGAATTCTTTCCTTTTTACACTTTCAATAACTTCATCTGATAACATAAGATTCTTCACATTCTGTTCCGGTATAATTACACCCTGTTGCCCTGTTAATCCTTTTATTTTACAAACTTGATAGAAGCCTTCTATTTTCTGATTTACGCCCCCTATAGGCTGAACTTCACCTTTTTGGTTTACGGAGCCTGTTACCGCTATATTTTGCTTGATGGGTACTCCTGAAAGGCTGGACAACAAACCATACAATTCTGTGCTGGAAGCACTATCACCATCTATACCACTGTAATTTTGTTCAAAACATATACTGGCTGAAAAAGACAAAGGACATTTGCGACCAAACTTCTCCCCTAGGTAGCCACTTAAAATTAAAACACCTTTATCATGTATCGCTCCGCTTAATTTAGCTTCTCTTTCTATATTTATTATTCCTTTTTTTCCCACAAAGGTATTGACTGTAATTCGGGAAGGTTTGCCAAAAGAATGCTCTCCCAAATCTATCACAGCTAATCCATTGACCTGACCTACTACCTTTTTTTTCAGATCAATGAGGATATCACCTTTATCCACCATTTCCCGCACTTTTCTTTCTAAATTATTAGATCTTTTTATTTTTTCTCGAATGGCTTTAAGTACTTGTTGCTCCTCCACTTTATCTTTTTCTGCTAACTCCGCCCAAGTGTCAGCTTCGTAAAGCACTTCCAAAATCTCATTAAAGCGTGTAGATAACTTTTCCTTACTATCTGCCAACCGACAACTATATTCTATAATTCTGGCTACTGCCTCTTTAGTGAAATGACGTAGATTTTCTTGTTCACAGTGTTTCTTAATGAACTGTACCATTTTTAATTCGTTATCCTGAATTCGGTTCATCTCAACATCAAATTCAACTTTAATTTTAAAGAGCTTTTGAAAATCTTCATCATAATGATACAACACTTGATATTCCCAATAGGAACCGATTAAAATGACCTTTACATTGAGGGGAATGGGTTCAGGTTTGATGGAAGATGTGGGGATAATCCCCAGTTGTTCAGATATATTTTCAATATAGAGTTTTTCTGTTTTTAAAGCTCTTTTTAGAGCTTGCCAAGCCAGGATATTATTAAAAAGATCTCTACATTGTATTATTAAATATCCCCCATTTGCCCGATGTAATGCTCCCGGTTTAATTTTGAGATAATCAGTTGTTAACATTCCTAGTTGATTTTCGTACTCAACCTTGCCCATCAGGTTATAATAGGTGGGATTAGTGGCAACTATTACAGGAGCACCTTGAAGTTCACTATTATCAACTAGCACATTAATCATATACTTTTTACGAAAATCCTTATCTCGGTCATGTCGTAACAACATTTCTAAGCTGGATTTTTCATCCTTGCTTTTAAACTCTTTCAGGTTTTTCATGATATCATCCTGAATTTCCTGGAGAAAACTTTGCACATTAGGATATTCTTGATATTTCTCTGCCATTGCCTCAAATAAACTTTTGATGGAATTCAGGGCGAATTTACTTTCTAATTCATCTATTTGTTCTTGGGATTCCTTTTCTAAATCCTGCAGTTCTTTAAATACATCAATAACTAGCAGATTTAACTCTTTTGATTTATCTTCAATGGCTTTAGCTTCTTCCTTATCTAATTCTTTAAATTCATCCTCATTCATAGGCTTGCCTTCAGCATTTAAAGGGATAGTTATTAAACCTTTTTCCGTATTTTTTAAGGAAAATCCTAATTCCCTACCTGTCTCATTAAGTTTATCTAAAATTTCATTTTGTTTTGTCTGTAATTCCTGTAAGAGCAAAGCCTTGGCTTTACCAAATTTTTCAGAAGATAAAGCCTGACTTATATTAGTCATAACTTGTTTAATTAACTCTTGTATAGAATTCTGCAGTTCCACCGCTTTGCCGGCCGGCAAGCTTAGTACTCTAGGCTGATCAAACTTTTCAAAATTAGCTAAATAACACCAGTCACAAGGAGTTTCTTTGTTAGTAGCTGCCTGCTGAACCATGGATTTTGTATAACTGCTTCTTCCTGTACCCGTCTTACCGGTAATAAAAATGTTATAGCCATATTTTTTTACCTTGAGACCAAACTCCATGGACTCTACCGCTTGCTCTTGGCCCACAATTCCTTGAAGAATAGCCACATCTTCCGTAGTTTCAAAGGAAAATTTACTGCAGTCACAAGTATATTTTAACTGCTCCCATGACAATTCCCATTGCTTCATTAACCTGTGTACCTCCTTACGGGATTAACTAACAGTATATCTTTAAAGTATAGTTTTAGACTTCTACAAATTTCTTTATTTTCCTATATTATTAAATATATCAAATAACCGTTTCTCTTTATTATATGTTAAATATGTAATTATTGTACTTTCAAGAAAGAAGCCATCTTCTCTTTCAGAAGATGGCTTTTTGTCATATTACATTTGGGGTTGGCTTGGTGTAGAAATATCTGACAAGGCTTCTTCAGTAGCACTATCAAAACGATTATTTACAGCCATATCGCCTAAAGCTACAAAGCCTACCAACTTATTGTTTTCTACAACGGGTAAACGGCGTACTTGAACATCACCCATTAGTTCCAAAGCTGCTTCGATATCCATATCCGTCTTACCAACAATCAAATCATCAGTCATAATTTCTCCACATGTAATATTTCTGGGGTTTTTTTCATCACAAACAACACGTAGTACTATGTCACGATCAGTTACAATGCCTTCTACATTCATGTCGTTTGTACAAATAGGTATGGAACCAATGTTTTTATCTCTCATGATTTGTGCTGCATCAAATACTGATGTGTCAAGGGAAACAGAAGCAACTTCATTTGTCATAATATCTTTAAGCTTCATTTAACATCCTCCTTTCTTCTCTCCTTAGGATGTCCCAAAAGTAAAATTTTTTTCATTTAATTTTTGCTAAATTTGGAGAAACTCAAAAATATTTTTTAAATTTTTTTATTCATCAGGCATTGTTCTATTTTTAAAGTATCCTTCTGCGCAATATAACGCACCTACAGGATTATGAGCCAAAGCTCGGTCTTTTGCTACTAATACTGTTACAGGTGCTTCAGCATATTTAAAGAACAAACTGTCATGACCTACGCATAAACCTACTGCCACATTAAAATCCGTACCTGCCTTATTTAATAAGAGTGCTTGTCCTATAGGATTACACATCGGTTCAAACTGCCCGGGCCTTACCTGTTCAGAATCTTTTATATTCAAAAATCCTTTTGGTATGGAACCATTTTTGCAAACAACTGATACAACTTGAAATCCGGCCTTGCGTAAGATTCTGGCCAAG
>JAHDSB010000005.1 GCA_018433015.1 Clostridia bacterium
GGATAATGGCAAAACTCCTATCCACATGTAACATGCTATTGGCAATGTCGGTAATCCAACCGCAACTATTTTGACCCAATCTATTTTCCATATACCACTTTTTTTAATTTTTTTATATAACTCTGGCAAGGCAAGGAAAACCCCTAACATAATTGGGAACAAGGTATAATATATACTAAACCCCAGGTAATTCATGGTTTTGACAGCCCTATCCTGCAAATATTCTTGCAATATTAGTCCTTCTCGTAATATATATCCAAAACATAATATATACATAAAATATAGGATTCCTCTTTTAAATATTAATCTATTACCTGAAGTCTCTGGGGTTCTTTTTTTATAATAAATCTTTAGCATAATCCTTTTTTCCTCTGTATTAACAGATGTTCCTCCTTACTTCTGTACGATCAAGGGCATCGTCCTTTCCCCCTTTAAGCCAGTTCTTTTCTGCAATTAGTTCTGCAATCTGTACAGCATTGAGGGCTGCCCCTTTCAACAGATTGTCTGCTACTACCCACATATTTAAACCATTTTCTATGGTGAAATCCTTGCGAATACGTCCCACGTATACATCATATTTCCCTGCACAATTTACGGCTAAAGGATAAAAATTATTTTCTGGGTCATCTATGACTTTTATTCCTGGAGCCTGGGCGAGAATCGCTCTTATCTCTGCTACTTCCGGCAATGGCTTTTCTGTTTCAATATTTATTGACTCGGAGTGACACCGCACAACGGGTATCCTGACTGCCGTAGGACATACCTGAATTTCTTGATCATTTAAAATTTTTCGAGTTTCATTATGCATTTTCATTTCTTCTTTGGAATAATTATTCTCTAAAAAGGTATCAATATGGGGAAGGGCATTAAAGGCAATCTGGTGGGGGTAGACATTCACAGGTAATTCATTACCTGCTACATAGGCACCTACTTGCTCATCAAGCTCTTTTATTGCAGCCAGGCCTGTCCCTGAAATAGCCTGATAAGTAGCTACAACAACCCTTTTTATCTTAAATAAATCATGTAAAGGCTTTAAGGCTACTACCATTTGAATAGTAGAACAATTGGGGTTAGCTATTATCCCTTGGTGCTTTTGGGTAGCCTGGGGATTGACTTCCGGCACCACTAAAGGTACATCAGGATCCATCCGAAAAGCATTGCTATTATCAATTACTACCGCTCCTTCTTTTACGGCTATCGGAGCTAATATTTTACTTGCTTTTTCCCCTGCTGAAAATAAAGCAATATCAATACCTCTAAAAGCCCCTTTACCAGCAGTCTTAACGGTAATATCTTTACCTCTAAACTTTACTGTTTTACCTTCATTTTCTTTTATATCTAAAGGCACTATTTTCTCAAGAGGCAAAGATGATTTTTCTA
>JAHDSB010000121.1 GCA_018433015.1 Clostridia bacterium
ACAATGGCAGTATACCAAATTACTAAAAAAGGTGAACCTGTATTACGGGAAAAAGCAAAAAGAGTACCTGAAATTACTAAGAATATATTAAAGCTCTTAGATAATTTGAAAGATACTTTGTTTGATGCTAATGGAGCAGGCCTGGCAGCTCCTCAAATTGGCATCTCCAAAAGAGCTGTAGTAGTAAATGTTGATGATGAATATATTGAACTTATTAATCCTGAGATTATTGCAGCTTCGGGAGAACAGACGGATTATGAAGGGTGTTTAAGTATTCCTGGCTTAATAGGTGAAGTTACTAGAGCCGAAAAAGTTACAGTAAAAGGTTGGAATCGTCAAGGAGAAGAAATAGAAGTAACCAGAAGAGGAATGATGGCTAGAGCTCTTCAACATGAAATTGATCATCTAGATGGTATTCTATATATTGATAAAGCTGAAAATATTAGGTCAGTGGAATAAAGAGGGATAAATAATGAAAATAGTGTTCATGGGTACTCCGGAGTTTGCAGTGCCATCTCTTCAAGCTTTGCATAAGAAAGGATATGAGATAATAGGAGTAGTTACTCAACCTGATCGACCTAAAGGACGGGGACAGAAAATGAGTGCTACTCCTGTAAAAGAAGCAGCACTGCAATTAGGTTTAAGAATTTATCAACCTGTAAAAATTAAAGATGAAAGCTTTATTAAACAACTGGAAGACTTACAACCTGATTTGATCTGTGTGGTAGCTTTTGGTCAGATTCTATCAGAAAGAATCTTAAACTTGCCCCCTTTGGGCTGTATCAATGTGCATGCCTCTTTATTACCGGCATACAGAGGGGCTGCTCCTATCCATTGGTCTATTTTAAGGGGTGAAAAGAAAACAGGCATAACCACTATGTTAATGAATGCAGGAATGGATACAGGTGATATGCTCTTACAAAAAAATACGAAGATAACCCCTGAAATGACCAGTGGGCAGTTACATGATGAATTAAAAGAAATGGGAGCCCAACTTTTACTTGACACCATTGAACTCTGGAAGAAAGGTGAGCTTAAGCCTCATGTCCAGGATGAGAACCTGGCCACATATGCTCCCTTGCTAAAGCGGGAACATGAGTTAATTGATTGGCGTGAAAAAGCAGAAAAGGTTAATAATAAGATTAGAGGGCTCGATCCTTGGCCGGGAGCTTATACCTTATATAAAAATAAGACTTTGAAAATACGTGAAGCCAAGATGTACCAGGTGGAAACAACAAAAGGGGAAGTAAAGGCAGGTACGGTTACAAAAATTGTAAAAGGTGAAGGTTTTGTTATACAAACAGGAGAGGGCAGCCTCTTAATTACCAAAGTGCAGCCTTTTGGAAAGAAAATTATGACAGCCGATAGTTTTGTGAATGGACATCAGTTAGAGGTGGGTTATGAGTTTAGCTCCTGTTAGTATGACTAAACAAACGCGTAAACGTGTCTTTGTAGGTTTGGCGGCTGTAAGCTTATTCTTTCTACTTTTGGTTGTCTTGGCTGCTTGGTGGATTGTTACCCGTAGAGGTTTGTTGATTAACCAAGTTATTTTAACTGCTGTCAGCTCAGTGGCTCTTCTTTTTTTACTGCTGCTGGGACTTGGATTAACAGCACTGGTATGGAGTTTGTGGCGTTCAAAAACTATTCCTTCCTTGCAAAATATCATGTATAATGCGACTAATGTTTTATTTCCCTTAGCAATTCAAATGGGAAAATGGTTAGGACTTAATGAAGAACATATTAAAAACTCGTATATACAAGTGTCTAATCAACTTGTAAAAGCAAAAATCAAGGATCACCCTGTAAATAAAATAATGATCTTGGCACCCCACTGTTTGCAATGGGCTTATTGCCCTTATAAAATAACAATTAACTCTAATAACTGTAAAAGATGTGGCAAATGTCAAGTTAAAGATTTAATAGAGCTTTCCGAGCAATATGATCTTGATTTGCATATTGTAACGGGAGGCACCGCTGCTCGTAAAGCAGTCAAAGAATGTAGACCTAAAGCAATTGTAGCTATTGCTTGCGAGCGGGATTTAACAAGTGGGATACAAGATGTGTCGGAATTACCTGTTTTAGGTGTTATTAATCTACGTCCGGAAGGGCCTTGTTTTAATACTCGTGTAGATATGGGGAAAGTTGAAGAAGCTATAAAATATTTACAAAGGGGAGGTTAATTATGTATTACCCATTATTTGATTGGACTATTATCCTTGTTTTACCGGGGCTTATTCTAGCTATGTACGCCCAAGCTAAGGTTAAAAGTACTTTTGCTCGTTATTCTAGGGTAGCAGCAAGTCGGGGTATCACAGGAGCAGAAGTGGCCCGCGGGATTTTACGTTCTCAAGGATTGGATGATGTAAATGTGGAAATGGTTGCCGGGACATTAACAGACCATTATGATCCCCGAACTAAGGTAGTGCGCCTCTCAAGTTCAGTGTACAATGGGTCTTCTTTAGCATCCTTGGGAGTAGCAGCTCATGAAACGGGCCATGCTATCCAGCATGATCAAGGATATTTGCCGTTAAATATACGTCATAGCTTGGTTCCTATTGCTAATTTTGGTTCTAATTTGGCATTCCCTTTGTTTTTTATTGGTCTATTTTTAGCCAGCCCTGGGCTGCTAAGAGCGGGAATCTATCTTTTTGCAGCAGTTGTGGCCTTTCAGTTAGTGACCTTGCCTGTGGAATTTAATGCCTCTAGTCGGGCTATGGCCATATTAGAAGGCAATGGTTATGTTACCGGAAGAGAGTTAGAAGGAACCAGATCAGTCTTGAATGCTGCAGCCTTGACTTATGTAGCGGCTGCTTTAGTTGGTATATTAAACTTATTAAGATTACTTGTATTATCAGGTATTTTACGAAGGGACGAGTGAATTGCAAGGAAGAGAAGCTGCGTATAAAGTTTTATTAAATGTAGAAAAAGGTGCTTACGCTAATATAAGTTTAGATGAATTTTTTAAAAAACATAAACTATCAGATCAGGATAGAGCTTTTGCTACGGAAATTGTGTATGGTACCATAAAGTATCGTAAAAGGCTGGAGTGGATAGTGGGGCACATGGTGAAAAAGGGAGGAAAATTAAAAGTAGGTCCTCGACTTTTATTGCTCATGTCATTTTACCAATTGATGTTTATGGATAGAGTGCCCTCTTCTGCCGTTACTAATGAGGCCGTTAAACTTGCTAAAAGATTATTCCATCCGGGCTTAGCAGGTTTGATAAATGGGGTTTTGCGCAATTATTTGCGCAATTCCCACCTTATTAAATGGCCTGATGAAAAAAAAGAGCCCCTAGCTTATCTGGAAGTATATTACTCTCATCCCCGCTGGATGTTAGAGCGGTGGTTGGGACGATATGACATGGAAAATACTGTAAAATTATGTGAGTTTAATAATGAGCCCGCAGATTTATGGATACGTACAAATACCTTGCGCATTACCCCGGAAGAGTTAGCAGAAAAATTAAAGGGAGAAGGTTGTGGTGTTGAAAAAAGCCTGAGGGTAAAAGAAGGGCTGAAAATTAAGACACCGGTACCCCTTTATCAATTAAATGCTTTTCAAAAAGGTTTGTTTATAGTTCAAGATGAGACTTCTATGCTTGTAGGCCATGTGGTGGATCCCTCTCCGGGACAAAAGGTGCTGGATGCTTGTGCCGCTCCGGGAGGTAAGACAACTCATCTGGCCCAATTAATGAAGGATCAAGGGACTATAATTGCCTGTGATATACATGAACATAGGTTGGGGTTAATTAAAGAAAATGCACAGAGATTGGGGATAAAATGTATTACAACCAGATTGCAAGATGCGGCTCAACTTAGTAAAAGCCAAGAGAAGTATGAGTTGATACTAATTGATGCACCCTGTTCGGGCTTAGGTGTATTGCGGCGTAGACCTGATTCTCGTTGGCGTAAGGAATTAGCAGACATTGCAAAGCTTGCACAATTGCAGAAAGAAATACTGCATAATGCTCTTTCCCTGTTAGAACCAGGGGGTAGGTTAATCTATAGCACATGTACTATAGAGCCGGAAGAGAACTTTCAAGTTATAAACAGCATCAAAAAGGAATATGGGGATGTGGAGTCCTTTGATTTATTGCCGTATTGGCCGTATACTCCCCAAGGGGAAGAGGAAATTAAAGAATTAAAGCAAGGAATGAGGCAAATCTTACCCTTTAAAGATGAAATGGAAGGCTTTTTTATAGCAGGATTACAAAAATTGAAATAATCTCAAAAGAGGAGAAGTAATGAATAATCTTAAGCAGGATGTTAGGGATTTAACTCCTGAAGAATTGAAAAAAGTGATGAGGGAAAGCGGGGAAAAGGCTTTTCGAGCTGATCAAGTGTTTAAGTGGGTTCAAGCTAAAGCGGTACAACATTGGCAGGAAATGAAGAACATCAGTGCAGCAACTCAAGCTAATCTGGCTGAGGTTCTGGAGTTAGTGCCCCTAAATTTACTACGGGAACGTATTAGCAGCGATGGAACTCGCAAATATCTATGGGGATTGGCTGATCATCAAGCTGTGGAAAGCGTATTACTTCACCACTCCGGTGATATTACTAAAACCCGCAATACCTTATGTATATCGACCCAAGTAGGTTGTGCTATGGGTTGTAATTTTTGTGCTACCGGTAAATTAGGTTTCACAAGAAATCTTTCGGCAGGTGAAATAGTAGGACAAGTATTAGATACAACTTATCGACGTCGTTTAGAGCAAAAGGATTTTAAAATTAATAACCTGGTCTATATGGGGATGGGAGAACCTTTATTAAATTTATTAGCTGTTTTAAAGAGTATTACTTTATTAAATGATAATCAGGGACAAAATATAGGTATACGTCGCATAACAGTCTCCACTTGTGGCATAGTACCTCAAATATTAGAATTAGCTCAGTTAAAGTTGGATATTGTACTGGCCATATCTTTACATGCACCAAATAATGAACTGCGTAGCAGCATCATGCCTATAAACAGGAAATATCCCTTAGAACAGCTCATGGCTGCTTGTAAAGAATATGTTAAAATAACAGGGCGTAGGATTACTTTTGAGTATGCCTTAGTAAAAAACTTTAATGACAGCTTAGAACAGGCTCGGGAACTTGCCCAACTCACTAAGGATTTAGCGGCAAATATAAATATTATTCCTGTTAATGATGGGGGTCATAACTATAAAAAACCAACGGCCCGTGAGATTAAGAATTTTGTAAGGATACTAAGAAGTTTTGGACTTGATGCGGTTGTGAGAGAAGAGAAGGGCAGCGATATTGAGGCGGCCTGTGGCCAATTAGCAGGTTCTTATTCTTCGGAACGATAGTAGGGTATTAAGCGAGGTGAGAATTTTTGTATGTTAATGCTTTATCAGATGTTGGATTAACTCGAAAGGATAATGAAGACAATTATCTGGTATCGGCGGAAAGGGGACTTTTCGTTGTTGCCGATGGGATGGGCGGTCATGTAGGCGGTCAAATTGCCAGCGGTATTGCTATACAAGTTATTGACCAAGAAATAAAATTACCTCTTTGGCAAGAAAAAACACCACAATTATTAAATGAAGCTTTAATTAAAGCAAATGAAAAGATCTACAAACAAGGACAAGAAGAACGCTTTATGGGTATGGGGACGACAGTTACTGCTGCACTTTTTAGGAACAATAACTTGTATATTTCTCATATTGGTGATAGTAGAGCTTATTTGTTTAGAGAAGGCAAGTTAACTCTCTTAACTGATGATCATTCATTAGTTTTTGAAATGTACCAACAAGGGAGCTTAACTTTAGAAGAGGCCCGCAATCACCCCCAACGCAACATTCTCACCAGAGCCCTGGGTACCCAAGAAATACCTCGTATAGATAAAGTTACTTATCCGGTACAGGCAGGAGATCTCCTTTTATTGTGTACAGATGGTTTGTATAGTCATGTGAGAAATGATGAAATAACTAACGTTCTAAATAAAAAAGCATCTTTAAAGGTTCAAGTTAGAGAAATGGTTGACTTGGCATTGGAACGAGGAGGAACTGATAATATTACTGCTGTACTAGTTCAATACGAATAAGCACTATATTTTACTGAAGAAAGGGGTGAGATGGTGATAGGTAAGCTTTTGGGAAACCGTTATGAAATCCAGGAAAAAGTAGGCGGGGGAGGAATGTCTTTAGTATACCGTGCTAAAGATATCTTCTTAAACCGAGTAGTTGCCGTTAAAGTTTTAAGAGAACAATTTGCTAACGATGAAGAATTTGTTAAACGATTTCGCCGGGAAGCACAAGCTGTCGCCAGTCTTTCCCACAGTAATATTGTCAGTATATATGATGTTGGAATTGAGGGTGAAATATATTACCTGGTAATGGAATTGGTGGAGGGCAATAATCTCAAAGAAATAATTAAAGAGCAAGGGCCTTTACCATTAGACGAAGCAGTTAGGATAACTCAACAGATCTGTGATGCTTTGCAGCATGCCCATGAACATCAGATTATTCATCGGGATGTAAAACCCCATAATATTTTATTAACAAAGAAGGGCCGAGCAAAAGTAACGGATTTTGGTATTGCTCGGGCCGTCTCTACGGCTACAGTTACCCATACTAAAAATATAATGGGTTCGGTACATTACTTTTCTCCTGAGCAGGCTAAGGGAGAAATAGCAGATGAAAAATCAGATATCTATGCCTTAGGTGTGGTCCTTTATGAAATGTTAACGGGAATCATGCCTTTCGAAGGAGATTCTCCCATCAGTGTGGCTTTAAAGAAGATTAATGAAGATCCTGTTTTACCTAGCACATTAAATGAAAAAATTAATCACTCTGTAGAACAGGTGATTTTACGAGCCATGTCTCGGAATCCTCAGGACAGATACGACTCTGTGCGCCAGTTTAAAGAGGATCTAACGTCTGCATTTTTACATGATCGCTTAGAATACAAGTATGAAAAAAAAGAAGCATCTCAGGATACTATTAAAATTCCACCCCTAGCTAAGCAAGATAAGCAGAAAAAAAATGAACTGGCTGCCCCGTTAAAAGTATGGACTTGGGTAATGCTAACCCTGGTTATTATCGGATTTATTTTAGGAATGTACTTGTCCGCCACTGTTATAGCAAGAGGCGAGGTAATGGTTCCTAATGTGGAAGAATTACCTGCCGAAAAAGCTAAGGCAGTTCTTGAAAGTAATGACCTATTCATGGAAATTGATAGAAAGGTACATCATCCTAGTATTCCTGAAGGGAGTATTGTATCGCAAGAGCCTGAAAATCAGGAAATTGTTAAGAAGAAAAGTACTGTAAAAGTTGTTATTAGTGAAGGACCTACTATGGTGAAAGTTCCTGATCTCTATAAGACTTCCTTAATTTCAGCAGAAGTTACTTTATCAAATAAAGGGTTAGCGGTAGGAAAAAGAGAGAGGGTTTATCATAGCATTATTTCTTCAGGACAGGTTATACAGCAGGACCCCACTGCAGGCAAAGAAGTAATGCAAGGTACTGAGGTTGATTTGATAATAAGTCGGGGACCGGAACCTATTTGGGTTATCTTACCGGATTTGAGCGGAAAATCCCTTCCCCAAGTTAAAGCAATCTTAGAAGAGAAAAAACTGGTGCTAGGCTTTGTTCAGCCGGAAATGAACTATAGTTACGACAAGGATATTGTAATACGGCAAGATCCGGGACCGGAAAGTGAGATACTTCAGGGCTCTACGGTCAATTTAGTGGTGAGCAGTGGCCCGGGAGTCTCCGGTGAACAGGCCAATGTCAAAGTTATCTTGCCTAATAATGGTACAGTAAAGATAGTTGTTGAAGATGAAAAGGGTAGAAATAAAGTTTATGAAAACTTTCATAGAAGTGGGGAAACTTTCGAACGCTTAGTTAGATATTATGGTCAAGGTTTTATCGAAGTCTATGTAAATGATAAGCTGATTGAACGGCAAGCTGTTGAATAGGGGAGGAAATGTGTGAATCTACAAGGTGTTATTATCAAGGGATACAGTGGTTTCTATTATGTATGGGACGGTACTTACCAATGGGAATGTTCCTTGCGAGGCAAGTATCGTGTTAAAAAACAAAAATTTCTTCCCGGTGATCGGGTTTATTTAACAATTATAGATGAAGATAAAAAAAAGGCCGTTATTGAAAAAGTTATTCCCAGAAAAACTGAACTGATCAGGCCTGCCATAGCAAATGTTGAACAAGTTATCATTGTTATGGCTTATAAAGACCCCGAACCTGATTTATGGTTGCTAGACAGACTGTTACTCATGGCCCAACAAAGGAATGTGAAACCTATAATATGTTTTAACAAAGCTGATTTATTAACAGCTGAGCAGAGAAAAACTTTAATAGATTGCTACGTTAAAACTGGTTTTCCCGTTATCCCGACAAGCACTAAAAGAGAGTGGGGATTAGAAACATTGCGTGAATTTCTTGCAGAAAGTATATCCGTCTTTGCAGGACCTTCCGGTGTAGGAAAATCTAGTCTTTTAAATGCCATAGAAAAGGGAGTTTCTTTGAAAACAGGAGAAATTAGCACCAAACTTTCACGGGGCAAACATACTACCCGTCATGTGGAATTAATCCATCTTACGGGGGGAGGGTTATTGGCAGATACGCCAGGATTTAGTAATGTTTTTTTACCGGAAGACCTAACCAGGGAGAGTTTAATTAAATACTATCCTGATTTTTGGGAATATCAGGATTTATGCAAATATAAAAGATGTCTGCACCGCGATGAACCTGATTGTGCAGTCCGCAAGGCTACCGAGAGAGGTATAATAGATATGGGAAGATATGAGCGATATTTAGCAATTCTGGAAGAAGTTATTGCTAATGAGAGGAGGTATTAAGATGGTATTATTAGCACCATCAATTTTATCTGCAGATTTTAGTAGATTAGGAGAAGCAGTAAGTTATGTAGAAAAGGCGGGAGCCCATTGGCTCCATATAGATGTAATGGATGGACATTTTGTTCCCAATATTACTATTGGTCCTACCGTGATTAAGGCTTTACGGCCCAAAAGTCAATTGTTATTTGATGTACATTTAATGATTGAAAATCCTGACCGTTATGTACGGGATTTTCGAAAAGCGGGGGCCGATTTGATTACAGTACATGCGGAAGCCTGTCCTCATTTGCACAGAACGGTGCAGGCCATTAAAGAAACAGGAGCTAAAGTGGGAGTGGCCCTTAATCCCCATACACCATTAAACGTAATAGAATATTTAATTGAAGACTTGGATTTAGTATTAGTAATGAGTGTTAACCCCGGCTTTGGCGGACAAAAATTTATCAGTAGTGTTTTGCCCAAAATTAAGCTGTTAGGGGAATTAGCTGTAGATAGGAATCCTAAACTATATATAGAGGTTGATGGCGGAATAAATAGTACTACAGCACCCTTGGCCGTTGAAGCAGGAGCTAATGTCCTGGTGGCAGGATCGGCCGTGTTCAATCATCCCAATCCTGTGCAAGCTGTGGCTCAGTTAATGGAATCTTGCCAAAGCTAAGGAGCAAAATGATAAGGAGGATACGAACGCGGAGATGAAGTGTGCCATTTTAGCAGGAGGAGTCCTGGAAAATAAGGAGTTTTATAGACAAGTATTATCGCAAATGGAATTTTTAATTTGTGCCGATGGTGGTGCCAGGTATGCTCAGGATCTTGGCGTGAAACCCCAGTTAATAGTAGGTGATTTGGATACCCTTACTTCCCAGGAAGTAGAGGAATTTAGAAAGATGGGAGTACCTATAGACCAATATCCCAGTGAAAAAGATTATACAGATACACATATAGCCCTGCTCAAAGCCATAGAGCTGGGCTATCAAGATATTACTTTATTAGCTTGTTTAGGTGGACGCTGTGACCATACAATTGCTAATATAATGCTGTTAGCTTTACCTGAAGCTTTACAAGTCAAAATAAGGATAGTTGATGAACAGCAAGAGCTTTTTATAGTAAGGAATAGAGCAGAAGTTAAAGGCCAAAAGGGGGAAATAATCTCTCTTTTTCCGCTAAGTAACAGAGTTACGGGAATTAAAACGGAAGGGTTGAAATACCAGGTTCCCCATGGGACTTTTCACTTGGGAATCCCTATTGGGATCAGTAATTGTTTTACTCAGGAAAAAGCAGTGATAAATGTAGAAGAAGGTTTATTATTAGTAATTAAAAACAATTAAAAATAGTATGGAGGTTAGGGTGTTGCAAGATATAGTAGTACGTTCTATAACAGAAGATGGATTAATTCGCGGGGCAGCAGCTATAACAACAGATTTAGTAGAAAATGCTCGGACAAGACATAATACTGCACCAACAGCTACTGCTGCCCTAGGAAGAGCGTTGATTGCAAATATTTTTTTAGCTTTAAATTTAAAGGGCGATGATACTATTACTATGCGTTTTTTAGGGGATGGTCCTTTAGGTGGAATTATAACTCAGGCTGATGCTAATTATAATGTGAAGGGTTATGTGCAGAATCCCAATTGCCATTTGCCTTCTACCCCCCAAGGTAAATTAGACGTAGGTAGTGCCGTAGGAAAAAATGGTTTTCTTTATGTAACAAGTGACTTAGGGTTGAAGGACCGTTATACAGGCAGTAGTCCTTTAATAAGTGGGGAAATTGGCGATGATGTTGCTTATTATCTCCATCAGTCCCAACAAACACCGGCAGTTGTGGCTGTAGGGGTACTTATTGACAGAGATTGGAAATGCATAGCAGCCGGGGGATTTTTCCTCCAAGTAATGCCGGGAGTAACAGAAGAAGCTTTAACTAAATTAGAGAATAACCTTAAGAATATTTCCTCGGTCACCCAATTAATTAGTCAGGGTTATACTCCGGAAAAAATGTTAAGTTTAGCTTTTCAAGATATGGCTTTCAAGGTGATTGATAAAGATAGACCAAAGTTCACTTGTGATTGTAATAAAAAACGTCTGGAGAAAGTTTTAATAAGTTTAGGAAGAGAAGAACTGGAAGATATGATAGCTAAGGATAAAGGAGCGGAACTTCGTTGTCATTTCTGCAGCGAATACTATTATTTTAGTAGTGAGGAATTAGCAGCTTTAGTAAAAGAAATTGACAGCAAATAAAAAAAGCCTCTGTCAACTCAAAGGGGAGTCTCCAGATGCTTCTTTTATACGATATAGTGTTATGGATAATTTATCAAACACTTCTTTGTACTTTTCCCGAACGTAAGCAACGGGTACATACTTTCAATTTTTTAGGTGTACCGTTTATAACAGCTTTCACTGTTTGTAAATTCGGAGCCCAGGTTTTTTTAGTGCGGATATGAGAGTGGCTGACTTTCATTCCCACAGATTTACCTTTGCCGCAGATATCACATTTAGCTGACATATATTCCACCTCCTTAAGGCCTTGTAAACAATAAAATATATAAAATATCACCGTTATATTCTATCAAACTAAAGGATAATTTGCAACAAACCTTGAATTGTTAGGATAGTATAGGTGAAAAAATATGAGGTGCATAATGAGAGAAGCCATATTAAAATTACTAATCGATAATGAAGGCAAATATATATCCGGTGAAGAAGTTAGTAAAAAATTGTCTGTCAGTAGAACAGCTATCTGGAAACATATTAACAGTTTAAAAGAAGAGGGATATATCATCGAATCTATACCCCGGAAAGGTTATTGTTTACTAGAAAGACCTGATTTACTTAGCCCGGAAGAGATTAGAATAGGATTGGATACCACAAGAATAGGAAAAAAAATTATTACCTTTGATTCGGTTTCTTCTACAAATGATGTAGCTAAAAAGTTAGCTGCAGAAGGAGCAGAAGAAGGAACGATAATCCTAGCTGAACAGCAACTAGTGGGTAGAGGGAGAATGGCACGCAATTGGTCATCCTTACCTGGATTAGGTATCTGGATGTCCGTTATTTTGAAGCCTAATATTATACCCCCTCGTGCTTCGCAGCTTATCTTTGTAAATGCCGTAGCTGTGTGCCGAGCTATCCGGAACTATACAGGTCTTGATGTGACTTTAAAATGGCCCAATGATATTCTTTATCAGAGCAAAAAGATTTGTGGCATCTTAACTGAATTGAGTGCGGAAATTGATCAAATAAATTATATTATAGCGGGAATAGGCATTAATGTTAACCAAGAACAAAAGGATTTTCCCTGGGAATTACAAGATACAGCTATCTCTCTTAAAGGTGCGGGAAATAAAAATATTAGACGAATAGATTTGCTTAAAGAAATCATAAAAGAGTTGGATTGTAAATATGATATTTATTTAAAAGAAGGTTTTCCTCTAATTTTAAAAGAATGGAAAATTTTAAATTCTACCTTAGGGCAGGAAGTTAATATCACGGGAAGAAATGAAAAATACTCGGGAACGGCTTTAGATTTAGATGAAGATGGTTGTCTTGTGGTAAAAACGGAAGATGGAGATGTGCGGAGGGTAATAGTTGGGGATGTAACGCTACGTAAAGATAATTAAGTTAATAAATATACTATATAGACATATTTACTGGAATTATAAAATAAAGTGGCAAAAAATACATTAAAATGTTGAAAAAAAAAGAAGGATTGTTAATAAGAATAAGAGAATATTAAAACTAGTGAAAAAGCAAATTGAACTTTATTTCACTATGTTGTATAATTAAATCGAGATCAGCTTCATGGAAAGGAGGTATATGGCGATAGAATCTGATAGATATCAACGTGATGATTTGGATACCATATTTTTCACAGGATATGCCAAACTTCCTTCCAATATCACAGCGGAAAAACTCTATGAAGTAATTGCAATAGGAATTGAAGTAGACCCTAATACCAGCATTATAGTTGATTGTGATTGTACTTTAGCTACAATGGTAGCACGTAATTTTTTCAGAAAATTAGCCATTGGATATAATTTAAATGAGGGTATAGAAGGTTTAACAAAGGTTTTTGAAGAAAGATATTATGGAAGTGCACGAAAAGCAATTATAACTAGTTTAAAAATAATGTATGAAAAGTGGTTAACATATTTAGAAAATAAGAAAAAATAATGTCAATGATCATATATAGCGGCAAAGGGAATAGCAAGATATCATTTATGATATTGCTATATCCTGTGAGCCAACGCCTTGCTTGCTGAAGTGTCACAAAACACTTAAAAAGTAAGTGAAGCCTAGTTGGTTGCACTGTTAAATTTACACATTTAACAGCTGTAATCTGACTAGGCTTTTTATTATGCATTATTTAAATAAAAATAGGGTATTACATAAATGCTAGGTGAAAGCTGGTTACAGCCCATTATAAATATAATAAAAAATAATATTTGGAGGGTTAGAGAATGGAACAAGAAAGAATTAGATGTAAAAAGCTTCTAGATCGAGTTATGACTTCTGATGAAGCCGCTTTGTTGATCAAAGATGGAATGAATGTAGGAACAAGCGGTTTTACACCATGTGGTTACCCTAAAGCTGTACCTTTAGCTTTAGCGAGACAGGCAAAAGAGGGCCGTAAAGTACAAATTAACCTTATGACAGGTGCATCTGTCGGTGTGGAGTTAGATGGAGAATTAACAGAAGCAGGGGTAATAGCAAAAAGGCTTCCCTATCAAACTAATAAGTCCATCCGCAGTGCAATTAACGATGGAAGAGTCGATTATATTGACCAGCATTTGAGCCATACTCCTCAATTTGTTAGATACGGATTTCAAGGGAATCTTGATGTAGCTTTAGTTGAAGCTTGTGCAATTACTGAAGATGGTAACATAGTACCAACGACATCAGTAGGTAATTCACCAACTTTTGTTCAAGAAGCGGATATCGTTATTGTTGAAGTCAACACCAGCCAGCCCTTGAAACTGGAAGGCATGCATGATATTTATATACCTCAAGACCCACCAAATCGTGAACCTATTCCCATCGTAAAACCAGGAGATCGTATAGGCACAACATATATACCTTGTGATCCGGAAAAAATAAAAGCAATAGTTATAACTGATATAACTGATAAAGTTCGTCCGCTAGCTCCTCTAGATGATGTAAGTCGTCAAATGGCCAGTAATCTAATAGAATTCTTAAAAAGTGAAGTGAAAGTAGGTAGGTTACCGGAAAATTTGCTTCCCCTTCAATCGGGAGTAGGGAATGTGGCTAATGCTGTTCTAGCAGGATTGTTAGAATCAGATTTTGAAAATCTAACCTTTTATTCAGAAGTTATTCAAGATGCAGCTTTTGATATGATTGATACGGGTAAATTTGCTGTATGTTCCGGAACTTCTTTAACTCCCTCGGAAGAAGGATTAAAAAGATTTAAGGATAAAATAGATTTTTATAGCAAAAAAATAATTTTAAGACCTCAGGAAATTAGTAATAATCCCGAAGTAGCCCGGCGTTTAGGTGTTATCAGTATGAATACTGCTATTGAAGTTGATATTTATGGGCATGCTAATTCTACTCATATTATGGGAACCAAAATGATGAATGGCATCGGAGGATCCGGGGACTTTACAAGAAATGCGTATCTCTCGATTTTCTTAACTCAATCAACGGCTAAAAATGATGATATTTCTTGTGTTGTACCAATGGTTAGTCATGTAGATCATACTGAACATGATATTAGTGTGATCGTAACGGAACAAGGTGTGGCAGACTTGAGAAATAAATCTGCTCGGGAGAGGGCTGTAGAAATTATAAATAACTGTGCACATCCCGATTATAAACCGATGCTCCAAGAATACTATGACGAAGCTTTGAAAAAAACTAAGAATGACCACACACCCCACTTAATTGGCTATTCCCATGAAATGCATAAGCGCTTCTTAGAAACGGGTTCAATGAAAGTTAAATAATATTTTTTATAGGGATCTCAGTTATATATTTTTTGTAAGAGAGTGGGTGGGAGAAACTTAAATGACGGAAGACAAGCAGAAAAAGACAGAGAGAAGGGCTGAAAAAGGTAAATAGTGATTTAAAAAATTGTAATGTGTGGAGGGTGATATTATGACGCCAGCAACGATTACGTTGCTTATCTTGGCCGGTGCTACTATCCTATTCGTTACAGAAATTATTCCTTTAGCTGTTACCGCAATGTCTGTGGCCTGTATGTTAGCTCTGACTAAAGTATTGAGTGTGGGAGATGCTTTTGCCGGATTATCTAATAGTAATGTTATTCTTTTTGCCGGTATGTTTGTCGTTGGCGCGGGTCTATTTGAAACAGGTGTTGCTAAAAAGATTGGCGACAGTGTTACCAATTTTGCTAAGAGTGAAAAGGTCTTGCTCATAGCTATTATGGCTATAGGTGCGGCATTATCCTCAGTGTTATCAAATACCGGTACCACCGCAGTTTTACTTCCGGTTGTTATTGGTATTGCCACTTCTGCAGGCTATAGCCGTTCGAAGTTATTAATGCCCTTAGCTTTAGCTGCAGGATTGGGTGGTATTATTACCTTGGTTGGTACTCCTCCTAATTTGATTGTTAAAGGAGCTTTAGAGGAAGCCGGTTTAGGTACATTTAGCTTTTTTGAATATGCTAAAATTGGTATTCCTCTTACAATTGCCGGTATAATTTATATGCTTACATTAGGTTGGAAACTTGTACCAGACCGTGAAGTGGATCAAGAGGCTGTTGAAGAAGCCGTTAAGGCTGAGGCCGGTCCTGGGAAAGAAGCAAGTAAAACGAAGCAAATTATATCTATTGCAGTACTTGCGGTAGTTGTAGTGGCTATGATATTTACTAAACAAATCGGAGTACCTCTTCATTTAGCAGCAATCGCCGGTGCCCTAGCACTAGTAATTACAGGGGTAATGACTGATAAAACGGCATACCGCTCTATTGATTGGACCACCATCTTCTTATTTGCGGGTATGCTTCCCATGGCATCAGCGTTAGATAAAACAGGTGCCGGCAAGATGATTGCTGATCTGGTTATTGGCGCTATGGGTCAAGATGCCAGTCCTTATGTTATGACAGGTGGGTTATTCTTACTGTCCTGTGGCTTAACGCAGTTCATGTCCAACACTGCCAGTACCGCATTGCTGGCACCTATAGGGATTGCTATTGCTCAAGGTTTAGGAGCTGACCCCCGTGCCGTTCTTATATCTATAGCCGTTGCTGCATCTTGTGCCTTTGCTACGCCAGTTGGAACACCTCCCAACACCTTAGTTTTTGGACCTGGTAACTTCAGGTTTATGGATTATGTAAAAGTTGGGACTCCGCTAATAATTATTTGCTTTATTATCTCAGTAATATTAGTTCCGATTATTTGGCCATTTTTCTAAAAAACATATATGAATAATTATAAAAGGAATAATTAGTTAAAGTTAATACAATTTATGACAGTTTGTGATATAAATATAACTGAGAACCCTATAGACGTTAGTTGAATGATATAAATACACGCTATGAGAGGACCTGGGGAGTTGTAATACGGCGAACCAGGACCTGTCTTACGTGGAAGACATAAATACAATTATACAAGAATTAGAGCCCATAATATGGAAAGGAGTGTAATAAGTATGTTTGACAAAGAAAAATTAGCAAGTATCCAAAGTGCAAAAGAAGGGTGGGACAATGGTACAGTAGCAAAAGCTCTGGGGAAATATAAAGAGAGGAGAGAAGAGTTTACAACATCTTCAAAGATTCCGGTGGAGAGGTTATATACTCCTCTAAACACTGCCGATTTGGACTATGAGCAAGATTTAGGTTTCCCTGGACAATATCCCTTTACCCGTGGCGTACAACCCACCATGTATAGAGGTCGTTTCTGGACTATGCGTCAGTATGCAGGGTTTGCTACAGCTGAAGAATCCAATAAAAGATATAAATATCTGTTAGAACAAGGACAAACAGGATTATCTGTAGCTTTTGACCTACCAACCCAAATAGGTTATGACTCTGATGACGAAATAGCCCATGGTGAGATAGGAAAAGTAGGAGTAGCTATTGACTCTTTAGCAGACATGGAAACATTATTCTCCGGAATTCCCTTGGATAAAGTAAGTACTTCTATGACTATCAATGCACCAGCTTCCGTACTGCTAGCAATGTACATAGCAGTCGGTGAGAAACAAGGTGTAAGTGCAGATGTGTTAAGAGGGACCATACAAAATGATATCTTAAAAGAATACTCAGCACGTGGAACATACATTTATCCACCGGCACCATCTATGCGGTTGATAACTAACATCTTTGAATTCTGCTCTAAGAATGTACCGAAATGGAATACAATCTCTATTTCCGGTTATCACATTAGAGAAGCAGGATCTACAGCCGTACAGGAAGTAGCTTTCACACTGGCCGATGGTATAGCTTATGTTAAGGCTGCTATAGATGCTGGATTGAATGTTGACGATTTTGCTGGTCGCCTCTCCTTCTTCTTTAACTCTCACAATAATTTATTAGAAGAAGTAGCTAAGTTCAGAGCAGCTCGTAAGCTATGGGCTAAAATCATGAAAGAAAGATTCGGAGCAACTAAGCCTCGCTCTTGGATGCTGAGATTCCATACTCAGACCGGTGGTTCAACTTTAACAGCACAACAACCTGATAATAACATTGTAAGGGTAGCAATGCAGACCTTAGCAGCAGTGCTAGGTGGAACCCAGTCCTTGCATACTAACTCCAAAGACGAAGCTTTAGCCTTACCAACAGAAGATTCTGTTCGTATTGCTTTAAGAACACAACAAATCGTAGCTTATGAATCAGGAGTATGTGATACTATTGATCCTTTAGCAGGTTCATATTATGTAGAAGCTTTGACTAAGAAAATTGAAGACGAAGCTATGGCTTATATCGAAAAAATCGATGCTTTAGGTGGAGCAGACAAAGCCATTGAACAAGGCTTCATCCAGAAAGAAATTGCCGACAGTTCCTATAACTATCAAAAAGAAGTCGAATCTGGTCACGAAGTTATCGTAGGTATGAATAAATTCTATATCGAAGAAAAACCAGTGGAAGGCCTCTTAAGAGTTGACCCCGCTGTAGGAGAAGCTCAAGTTAAGAAACTCAAGGCTATGAAGGAAAACCGCGATAATGTAGCTGTTAAGAATAAGCTGGATGCTTTAAAAGAAGCAGCTAAGACAGATGCTAACTTGATGCCATATATCCTTGATGCAGTAAGAGTTTACGGTACTGAAGGTGAAATTTGTAACATTTTAAGAGAAGTATTTGGCGAATATCGTCCCGTAGAAATACTTTAAGCTGATAACAATAAAAAATGGATGGAGGTTAAGTGAAATGGCAGAGAAACTTATAAGAGTATTAGTGGCAAAACCAGGTTTGGATGGACATGATAGAGGGGCGAAAGTAGTTGCTAGAGCCCTTAGAGATGCAGGAATGGAAGTAATCTATACAGGTTTAAGACAAACTCCCGAACAGATCGCTGCAGCTGCTGTTCAGGAAGACGTTAATGTAGTTTGTCTGAGCTTATTATCAGGAGCTCACAATCATCTTTTCCCCAAAGTAGTACAGCTTTTAAAAGAAAAAGATGCAGGAGATATTCTGGTTGTTGGTGGAGGAGTAATTCCTGATGCAGATATCCCTTATCTAAAAGAAAATGGCATTGCTGAGATCTTTACTCCAGGAACTCCTACTAGTAAGGCCATAGAATTTATTACTAGCCACGTACAGTAGGAAAAAATGAAGAACCCCTATTGGGGAGTGAGAAGAAATAGATATGAGGAGTGCAAGTTTAACCCTTGCACTCCCCTTAATAAAGAATCAAAAGGAGTGTAGGCATGGAATTACTGAAAGAGGCCAGAAATGGAAACAAACGGGCCATAGCACGTTTAATTACTCTAGCAGAAAGTGAGGCCGAAGAGGCGAGCCATGCTTTACAACAACTGTATGCTTATACAGGAGGAGCCCATATTGTAGGAATAACAGGGCCACCTGGTTCCGGAAAAAGTACCTTAACGGATAAGATTGTTAAAAAGTTACGCAAAGAGGATAAGAAAGTAGCCATCTTAGCAGTAGACCCCACCAGCCCTTTTACAGGGGGGGCCATTCTAGGAGACCGCGTCAGGATGTCTGATCTAAACCTAGATGAAGGCGTATATATCAGAAGTTTGGGAACCAGGGGTAAACTAGGAGGTTTGTCTAAGGCAGTACATTACGCTACTAAAATATTAGATGCATGTGATTATGATTACATTTTTATAGAAACAGTAGGTGTAGGACAGTCAGAAGTGGATATTGTCAAAACGGCAGATACAACTATTGTAGTTATGGTGCCTGGCTTAGGTGATGATATTCAGGCTATTAAAGCAGGGATTTTGGAAATAGGGGATCTCTTTATAGTAAATAAATCTGATAGGGACGGAGCAAATCGTTTATCAATCGAATTACAAATGATGTTAGATTTGAATGCTGTGAAAAGTGAGTGGACTCCCCCCATAAATATGACTGTTGCATCTAAGAGTGAAGGCGTAGATGAAGTTGTAGAAAAAATTAAAAATCATTTTGTATACCTTCAAGAATCAGGAGAACTTACTGTACGTAGACGCCAGAGACTTGAAACAGAAATAATTGATCTTGTGATTCAGAAATTAACAACATATATGACCAAGAAGATGAGTAAGGAAGGCAGCTATGAAGAGGAATTAAACAGGGTATTTAATAAAGAAACTGATCCATATACCCTGGTTAACAAGATGTTAAATGAATCTCTTAAATAATAATTTTATAAAAAACAAAAAATATTTAAGGAGGCAGTGGGAATGAAAGTAACACGAGTAGATCATGTGGGTATAGCAGTAAAAGACTTAGAGGAAAGCTTAAAGTTTTATACAGAAATTTTAGGATTAGAAGCTCATGGTTCAGAAGTGGTAGAGGAACAAAAAGTAAAGGTAGCCTTTTTGCCATGTGGAGACAGTGAATTAGAATTGCTTGAATCCACAGCTCCCGATGGCCCCATCGCTAAATATATTGAAAAGAAAGGGGAGGGAATACAGCACGTTGCTTTACGTGTAGATAACATAGAAGAAACTCTGGCAGAATTAAAAGAAAAAGGCGTCCGCTTAATTGATCAAACACCTCGTTATGGCGCAGGTGGAGCAAGAATAGCTTTTTTGCATCCTAAAGCTACAAATGGTGTTTTATTAGAGCTTTGTGAAAGAAAATAGTTAAATAAAATGCAGAAAAGAGGGAGTTTCGAAATATGAGTACACAAGGAAAGATAGAAGATTTACTAAAACTCAGTAAAAAAATCGAACTGGGCGGCGGACAAAAAGCCATAGACAAACAACACAGTAATGGAAAACTTACAGCCCGGGAAAGAATAGAAAAGCTAATGGATCCCGGCTCCTTTACAGAAATCGATAAATTCGTAACTCACCGCTGCACCAACTTTGGTATGGAGAAGAAAGAAGCACCTGGGGAAGGTGTAGTAACAGGATATGGGACAGTAGACGGCCGTTTGGTATACGTTTTTGCCCAGGATTTCACCGTCTTAGGTGGATCATTGGGAGAAATGCATGCTAATAAGATCTGCAAAGTGCTGGATCTGGCCTTAAAAATGGGTGCTCCCTGTATTGGATTAAATGACTCAGGTGGAGCCCGGATTCAAGAAGCGGTAGATGCTCTATCAGGCTACGGTAAAATCTTCTTTAATAATACGATTTCCTCAGGAGTAATACCTCAGCTTTCTGTAATCATGGGCCCATGTGCAGGTGGAGCCGTATATTCACCAGCCTTAACAGACTATGTGTTCATGGTGAAAAATATTTCTCAGATGTTTATCACCGGACCACAAGTAATTAAGGCCGTAACCGGAGAAGAAGTAAGTGCGGAACAATTAGGGGGAGCCATGACCCATAACGCTACTAGCGGTGTTGCTCATTTTGCCGCAGAAGACGAGGAGCATTGTATTAACCAGATTAAACAGCTTTTAAGCTACTTACCTTCTAACAATCTGGAAGATGCACCTTATATGGAGACAGGTGATGATCCGGAACGGATGGATGAAGGATTAAATGCCATCATCCCAGATAATCCTAATGCACCTTATGATATGGTAGAAGTAATCC
>JAHDSB010000177.1 GCA_018433015.1 Clostridia bacterium
TGTAGTACAGCTTCCTCCACAGACATGGGCTTAATGGCAAAACGCTTAGTTCTTACAATCCGCGGTTCTTCTTCGTCCCCAGAGGTACCTTTATTTTCTGTAGGTAAAGTTTTGAAACTTACTCCTTTGTTCTTCTTCACACGGGTCTTGTACTTATTAATCTGCTTTTCCAACTTTTCTACTACTAGATCTACGGAAGAATACATATCAGGAGATTCTTCCTCGCCCCGTAGCAGAAGACCATTAAGAGGAATAGTCACCTCTATGCGATGACGCTCTTTTTCTACCAGCAGAGTGACGATAGCCTCGGGGGTATTTTCAAAATATTTATCTAACTTACCTAAACGTTTCTCCACATATTCCTTCAAAGCGCCTGTGACCTGGATATTTTTACCCCTAAATTGATATTTCATGCCATCCACTCCTCTCAAGTACTCAATAATGTTCCTTACTATAAGTATTCCCTTCAGCACAAAAAAATCCTGCAAAAAATTAAAAGATGAAAACTAAAACCCTGGTTTTTATAACCAGGGTGTCTCTTTATAACGTATAGAATAAGCTATGTAAAATTTTCCTCTTATAATCTGCAAACATTGGAAGCTTGCAAACCTTTGGGACCTTCCGCTACATCAAATTCTACTGTTTCACCTTCTTGTAATGTTTTAAAGCCTTCTTCTTTGATAGCTGAGTAATGTACAAATACATCACTGCCATCTTCTTTTTCAATGAAACCGTAACCTTTTTGTTTGTTAAACCATTTCACTTTGCCTTGCATGAAAAACATTCCTCCTAATAGTAAATGCGATGCTTTAACCCGCTCTGTCGATTATAGCACCGCAACCAATATTAGTCAAAGTTTGTTAATATCATGAATTTCTGCAATATCTTCTAAATTAAAGTATTTTACTTAAAAAGGCCTTGGTTCTTTCATTTTGCGCATGATTAAAGACTTGTTCCGGTGTCCCTTCTTCAATGATTTTTCCTTCATCCATAAAGAGCACCCGATCCCCTACTTCCTTAGCAAAACCCATTTCATGGGTTACTACTACCATGGTCATACCTTCCCGGGCCAAATCCTTCATTACAGCCAGCACTTCTCCCACCATTTCCGGATCCAAAGCTGAGGTGGGCTCATCGAAGAGCATGATCTTAGGCTGCATAGCTAAAGCTCGAGCAATAGCTACACGCTGCTGTTGTCCCCCCGAAAGGGAATCAGGATAAGCATGGGCCTTATCTACTAGTCCTACTTTTTTTAATAAGTCAAAAGCCCGCTCTTCCGCTTCCCGCTTATTCAAACCCCTTACCTTCATAGGAGCTAAAGTAATATTCTCCAGGGCTGTTTTATGGGGAAAGAGATTAAAGCGCTGGAATACCATCCCCACTTCTTCTCTCAGTTTATTGATATCTGTCTTAGGATCAGTAAGAGCACTACCATCAATAATAATATCCCCCGCGGTAGGCTGCTCCAGAAGATTCAAACACCGTAAAAAAGTGCTCTTCCCGGAACCGGAAGGTCCGATTACTACTACAACTTCCTGTTCCTTAATGTGATCACTTATTCCTTGTAAAACTTTGAGCCGGCCAAAATGTTTTTCCAAATCACGCACTACGATCACTGACAGCCATCCTCCTTTCCACAACGCTCATAAAGCGAGAAATACTTAGAGTCAGGGCTAAATACATCAAAAGAACACCTAAATATACGGGAAAGGGAGCCGCTTTAACAGAAATAAACAATTGCCCTTTACGGGTAAGTTCTTGAATACCGATAACTGATAAAAGAGAGGTATCTTTTAACATAGCAATAAATTCGTTACCTAAAGGAGGCACCATCCGTTTTAAAGCTTGAGGCAAAATAACGTATTGCATGGTTTGGCCGTGAGTCATTCCTAAAGAGCGAGCCGCTTCCGTCTGTCCTCTATCGATAGATTGAATGCCTGCCCTCACTATTTCCGCCACATAGGCTCCGGAGTTGATGCCGCACGCCATGATTCCTGCCACATTAGCCTCAATAGGAAACTGCTGATGGGTAAGCATATACAATAAGTTGGGTATTCCGAAATAGATGATAAAAATCTGTACTAAAAGAGGCGTGCCACGAAAGAAGTCAATATAGACCACGGCTATTCCCTTAATCAGCTTGTTCTTTGATAAACGGGATATTCCCATAATTAACCCGATAATTACACCTAAACAGACGGCTGCTGCCGTAATCCCTATAGTGGTAAGAGCTCCCGAGAATAACAGGGGTAAAGATTCAAGAAATATATCTACGAAATTATTAATACCTCATCACCTCCACACAAGAGCGGCGTAACAAGGAGCTGTTACGCCGCAGTCTTATTTAATTATTATTTTCTAGTAAATTGTTCCACCAAGAACTTATTTAGGTTGGGAAGATTCGGGCAGGTTATATTTCTCTAAGAGCTCGGCATATTTACCTGATTCGATAACTTTCTTTAAGCCGTCATCTAATTTTTTCAAAAGGTCTTCTTTTCCTTTAGCCACTGCAAAACCATATTCTTCACTAGTCATAGGATCTCCTACGATTTTAATTTCAGTGTGACCTTTATTAATATATTCCAGAGTAACAGGTAAGTCGTTAATGGAAGCATCTACTGTACCTCTGGCTACTTCAGCCATTACCACATCAACAGTATCATAAATCTTAACCTCTTTAACAATACCTTGTTCTTTAAGTTCTTCAGCTTTAATAGCTCCTGTTGTACCGATCTGTACAGATACTTTCTTGCCTTTTAAATCCTCTACAGACTTAATATCCGTATTACCCTCAGCTACGGCTAAGGCTAAGCCGGCATTGATGTAAGGTGCGGTGAAATCGATTTGTTCCTTTCTCTCATCAGTAATAGTCATACCGGAAGCTATTATATCAATAGTACCGGACTGTAGAGCAGGGATAAGAGCATCAAAGCCCAAGTCCTGAACTTCTACTTTATAACCGCTTTCTGCTGCGATAGCTTCGATCAAATCAATATCAAAGCCCATAATTTTATCAGTTTTAGGATCTAATACTTCAAAGGGCGGGAAGGTAGGTTCTGTACCTACTTTTAAAACAACCTCTTCCTGAGGTTCACCTTTAGCGCCCTCTTTATCCCCTTCCGTAGATTCATCTTGTTGTCCACAAGCTGTTACAGATAAAACAAGTCCCATTACTAAGAACAAGACTAACATATATTTACCTATCTTTTTCATGCTTTTTCCTCCTCAAGCTTTTTATTCAATATAATAATTATACATACCTCTGTATGTTTAATCAACCTATATTTATAATCTCTCTTTAAATGTCTTTCCTCGACGGATATAATTTATTTAATATTCACACGTATTCAAAAGACGACAAAATTTTTTTGTTGATACTTTTGTGGATAATGTGAACAACTTTGTTGATAACTCGTAAATTGCTCTTTTTCCTGTGGATAACTTTAGGGTTATTATGTTGATATCTTTTTAGTCTTTGCAAAAAAGAGCTTGACAATTGCTATCTGCCACCTTTTTGTTGAAAGACATAGTTTTATGAAAATTATTGCTACTCTTTACAGTCATATTTTGTCATAAAAACTAAAAAGCGAAAAGATGCCCTTAAGACATCTTTTCGCTCCCCCATACAACATTATTTTATCCTGAGAAATCCACGAATACACCGTCATGTGCCCTCATCTCAGGTTCATAGGCTCTATTAGCCTTCTTGTTTTGCTGAACTTCCACCATCTTTTTCCTGATCTCATCCATACCCTGGCGCAACATAACTTCATTATTCTGATCTAAGTCTTTGATCTGTGTCATCAGCTGGAGTATTTTGTCGCTCCGTATTATTTCTCCCAAAGCCTCCAGCTTTTTAATTATCTCCTGCCTTTTATCAATTAAAGCCGTCAATCTTTCTTCATCCACATCTTCTTCCTGTAGAACTTTCTCCTGTTTTTGGGCGATAGCCAACATTTCCTCATACAGTTTTATCTGTTCAGATTCTCCTTTATTCCTTAACATCTACACCACCTGCTTCAGGTAATTTAACTCCCCTGGCCAAGGCTACAGCCTGGGCAAATGTCTGACGTAAATCCTTCAAAAGGCCCATAACTTCGTCAATGATTGCTCCATCCTTCTTGGTATTAGCCTCTACTAAACGATTTAACATATAATCATAGAGGGCATTTAAGTTATGGGATATCTCATAATCAAAGTCTAAAGTGTTCATCAGCTCTTCGATGATAGCTTGTACCCGGGTAATTGAATTGTGGGCATCTTCTATCTTTTTCTCCTGAAGAGCTTTCTTAGCTTGATTGCAAAATCTAATTCCCCCATCATAAAGCATCAGTAAAAGCTTGTCTTTCGGTGCTGTGTTGATCTGTTGGGAGCGGTATTGCTGATAGGGATTAGGTAAGGCCATTATGTGAAACCTCCTCCTTTAATATCTAA
>JAHDSB010000039.1 GCA_018433015.1 Clostridia bacterium
ACCCAATCCTTGTCGTGTTACTATTCCTACCCGTGCAGACATTTCCTGCAGTACTATGGTAGCCACAATGGAAAAAAGCATAGCCCATAACAAAGTATAACCATAACTGGCTCCCGATAAAGTACAAGTAGTTACTGTTCCCGGACCAATAAAAGCTGCCACAACAATAGCACCCGGTCCTATATTTTTGAGTCTTTGTATAAGACTTTCATTATTTCTCATAAAATCCCTCCACCTCTTTAATTACTACATTTAATACTACTTAATAAAATTGCCCATGGATGTTACATTAACATTGGCATTCTCTAAAGCCTGACGAATATGTTTAATATGTTCGATAGCTCCCGGAGTATCTCCATGAACACAGATAGAGTCGGCTTTAACCGGCAATACTGTGCCGTCACAAGCTATAATTTGTCCCTTTACAACCATGTCAACTACTCTTTTCCCTACTTCTTCAGAATCAGTTATTACTGCACCTGGTTTCTTCCGCGAAAGCAAAGTTCCATTACTGTTGTAGTTTCTGTCAGCGAAGACTTCACAGGCACTTTTTAATCCTACTTCAGCGGCGGCCTTTTCCATTTCCGATCCTGCTAAAGTCAAAAAGATCAGGTCCTTATCTACTTGATAAATCGCTTCCGCAATTGCACGTGCAAGTTGGTGATCAACAGCTGCCGTGTTGTATACTGCTCCATGGGGCTTAACATGCTGAAGCTTAACGCCATGACTCTTAGCAAAAGCCTGTAAAGCACCAATTTGATAAATCATATAATTTTTTACTTCTTGCGGCGTAGCATCCATTTTGCGCCGACCAAAACCTTGTAAATCCGGATAAGAAGGATGAGCACCTACTGCAACTCCTTGGGTTTTGGCTAAGGAAACTGTCTTATCCATAACTTGTGCATCACCAGCATGAAAACCACAAGCAATGTTTGCTGAAGTAATATATTTAACTGCTTCTTCATCTAAGCCCAGCTTATACATTCCAAAGCTTTCTCCCATATCACAATTTAAATCAACTCTTCTTTCCATGATTAGTCACCCCCTGAGTTTTTTATATACAATTATATGTTTAAATTTATAAATTTGTAAAACCATCTTACATTCTTACAGTGCAATTATTAACCCCTGAATTTTTAACTGCGGGGCAATATAGCTGCCGCTCTGACTGGAGAAGCATCAGATTTTTTAAACTTTAGCGGAAAACAAGCCAAATTAAAATCCTTTCCCACTAGTCCTTTAAGATTTGCTAAGTTTTCCAAGATAATTATTTCCTGTTGTAGAAGGATCTTGTGCACTTGATAAGTAGCACTAACCATATCATCTACAGATAAGGTATCCACACCCACACCTTGTAAACCTAAGGTTGTAAGAAACTGAGCAGCCTCTGGGGTTAGACAGGGATAGTCTGAATAATAAGCCTTTGTTCCCCATTTTTCCCCCCAACCCGTATAAAGTAAAACAAACTCATATTTAGCCTTTTCCACTTCCTGTTCCAACATCTTCTTGTCAATTTTCCTACCCACCTCAGAACAGTCCACAACTTTTCCTTTACCCCAAAATTTCTTAATATTTATCTGCTCCGCCGTAGCTCCTGTTTCCAGCATATGGGCAGGAAAGTCTATATGAGTACCTGTATGGGTAGAAAAGCTTAAGATATTTTCTCGGAAACCCTCTTGTCCCAAAGTACAGATTTCTTGGCACCCAGGGCTGGGTGTCCCTGGATATACAGGCATTTCCGGTGCAATTTCCCTGCTCAAATCAAGGACCTGCATAATTCTCCTCCCCTTGGCATTGGTATTTGTTTCATCTTGTTATAATGATAATATTATGATAAAATATACTTCCTTAGGGAAAATATCATAAAGAACATGAGTATGCTAGGTAATCGCGGGTACATGTACCGAAAGGTCGTACCTGAGGAAAGTCCGAGCTCCAAAGGGCAGGGTGCTGGGTAACGCCCAGTGGAGGTGACTCCAAGGATAGTGCCACAGAAATATACCGCCGGTTTCTCATAAGCTTTCGGGCTTAAGGTGGGCCGGTAAGGGTGGAATGGTGAGGTAAGAGCTCACCAGCAGTCAGGTGACTGGCTGGCTAGGTAAACCCCACCTGGAGCAAGACCGAATAGAGGAGCCATGGAACGGCCCGTTCCGCTCCCGGGTAAGGTCGCTTGAGGTGTCGAGTAATCGGCATCCCAGATAAATGATTATCACTCCGTAAGGAGAACAGAACTCGGCTTATAAGCATACTCATATTATTACACGCAAAAGCTAGGTATTGTACCTGGCTTTTTTTAATGCTTCACAAATATATATTATAACAAAATCTCTTGTATACTTGAATACAATACTACAATGTATTTTGTATATTTTCCTAATTGTATATATATTAGTGATATATTTTCCAGCCTTGATATTATCTTCCTGAAATGATAATATTTTATATGATACGGGTATTTCGCTGGCCACGGAATGCCTCCTTTATTTTTTTTTAAAAGTTTTTAACATTAAACTATTTAAAAGGAGAGTATAGTAAAATGAGTAAAGCGTATCAATTACCTCAACCTCAGTTAGAAGGACTCATAAAACAACTTGTTAACATTGAGGAAAAAAAGGATGTGCTAATAAATGAATTCTTCAGCTCACCTTCTCGCGAACGGGAAAATTTTGAAAATTTTATAAATATCTATATAAAAGAACTAGAAAAATTAGTCCAAAATGCAAAAACCAACTCTAAAAATAATCAACCACCTTTTGTAGTAATTGGCAGTAATGTTCAAGTTCAAGATCTTGAAGATGATGAAGTTTATAACTTTAAAATAATATCTCCCTATGATGAAAAAAAAGATGCCAGTTCCGCATCATTTTTATCTCCTGTAGGAAAATCCTTGCTTTTAAAGCGGATCGGCGATAAGGTGGATATTAAAACTCCTGCCGGAACATTACAATATGTTATAAAATCTATCGAATTCTACTAGTTATTATCTATATTTTAAGGACTAGTTTAGCTAATTATTTGCTCCTAGAATTATTTTTGCTAACGATCTTGCAATATTTAGACTTATGTTATAATATCAATTTGTTTTTGAAAAACGCCAGATATTAAGGAGCATTAAAAAAATGATTAAAAATGAAAAGTTAACCTCACGTACCAACATTTTAGCAGTCCTTAAAAAATTAGTCGGTATTACCCTGGGAGCATTTGTGCTAGCATTTTCATACAATGCCTTTGTCATACCTTTTGGTTTACTATCCGGTGGAGCCGCCGGTTTTGCCCTGACTATTAATTATATCATGGGCATACCTGTCCAATGGGCACTATTCTTTTTAAATCTCCCTCTCTTCTTTTGGGGACTCAAAGAATTAAATAAAGAATTCGTTATCTACAGTTTAATCAGCATGATAATTTTAGTTTTTGCCATTCCTACAATGCAAAAGGTAGCAATAATCAGCAAAGAAATTGATCTCTTCTTGGCTGCTATTTTCTCCGGTGTATTTAGTGGCTTGGGAGCCGGTATAAATTTTAAATTTGGTAGCAGCTTTGGGGGCACTGATATTGTTTCCCTGATATTCAAGAAGAAATGGAATGTTTCAGTAGGTAATGTTTCCTTCGGTTGCAATATCCTAGTCATACTTATTTCCTTATTCTTTTTCCCTGTTAAGATTGCTTTATATACGGGCATTAGCATGTGGGTAGCCAGTCGTGTAATAGATCTTGTAGTAGACGGCTTAAATCACCATAAGTCGGTAACTATAATCACAGAACAAAATGAAATAATTGCTAAAAAAATATTAAATGAACTGCACAGAGGGGTTACTTACCTGAAAGGAGAAGGTGGTTACTCTCGTAAACAAGAACTGGTCATAAATTGTGTAGTGAATCATTTTGAGATCGCTAAATTAAAAGAAATAGTCTTACAAACCGATCCCAATGCCTTTATGTTTATCACTGAAACAGTAGATGTTACCGGTCGTGGCTTTACACACCATACAAAAAATAAGCAACTTTGTTAATTCGTATATCATACTGTATTTCCTCCTCTTCCCATGATATATTATAAGTAACCCTTAAAAACTTGGAGGTGGCCGTATGAGCATAAATCAAATTCAGATTCAACTAAATAAAGATGTTCCTCTTAATCGTCTTGATAATACCTTAGAAATTGGAAACAAAGCCAAAAATATAGATAGTGGTGTAGAAAAAGTCGCTATACGTTTTAACGACCGCTTTAAAATAGAAATCCACAAAAATGAACAGGGTGAGGTTATTATCACAATGACCTCCGGTGGCGTTAGTAAAGAAATAGATTTACAAACTTTTCAGCAACTAATCACTATGAATTATTAAAGATTTAGGCTTTCTAAGCAGAAGCCCCTCAGCAAGTGCTGAGGGGCTTTTAGTTTATCCGGCTAAAAATTACTGATTAATATTCTCTGGCAATTATCACATAAGCACAATTTCTTGCCTTGTTTTACCTCCATAGCTTGAATGGAGGGAATACTCATATGACAACCTGAACAAGAACCTTTTTTCATTATTGCTATGGGATTTAGAGGATATTTGCTTTGTATTCTTTCAAAGAGCTTTAAGGCTTCTGGCTGTAATTGTTCTTTTATATCCTCTTGTTTCAATACTAGCTGAGTTAATTCTAATTCTACTTCAGCTTTTGTTCTCTTATATTCCCTTACACCTTCATTATAACTTTCTTTCATAGCCTTAAGGTTTTCTTTATATTTTTTTAAATCGGACTTTAATGTTTCTACTTTGGTAACTGTTTCCCAGTATTGTGCTTCCTCTTCCTTTATATCTTCTTCCATTTTTGCCACTGACTGCTGGAGGCCGAGGAGCTCTTTTAAGGAACCCCCTTTATTCTTATAAAGACGCTCTTTTTCTGTTTTTACTTGCTGGTCCATGTAGTTTATTTGTTTTTCTTGTTTGAGGGAGCTCTTTTCCATTTCTGCTAACTCCCCTTTAAACTCAGCATATTTTTTTTGGGTAGCTTCAATTACTTTAATTTTTTCTTTTAACTCTTTTAACATAGCTATTGAATCTTCTTTACGTTTTAGTTCATGTTCTTTCTGTATAAGTTCTTGTAATTCTAGCAGAAGTTTTTCTTGCCCCATGGAATTATCCCCCTTATATTTTGATAAAAGAAAAAGGATAGGAAATAATTATTCCCATCCTAAGCATACCTAAAAGGATCAGTATTAATTTGTGAAACCTTAATTTCAACATTCTTTAATGCTTTTTCTTTACGTAAATAATCGGCCACTACATCAATAATGGGTCTTTCTGTAGCAAAATGGCCTGCATCAATGAGGGCCATATCTTGAGCTAATGCTTCTTGGGCCTCATGGTATTTTATATCCCCAGTCAAGAGAAGTTGTGCACCGGAAAATATTGCTTGGGGTACTAGTGACATCCCACTTCCACCACACAAAGCCAGCTTTTTAATGGTTTTTTCCGGATCCCCACAATATCTAAGATTTGTAATTTGTAACTTTTCTTTTATTATGTCTATCAGCTCAGCCAAAGTTACAGGTTGGGGCAAATATCCCACTCTTCCTAAACCTGTTTTTACTCCTTCATTATTAAGAGTATAAAGATCGTAAGCTACTTCCTCATAAGGATGAGCTTTAAGCATAGCTTTAAGGGTTTTGGCTAGATGTTCTTCAGGGATGATAGTCTCTAGACGAGTTTCCTGAGCATATTCTAATTTTCCCTGTTGCCCTAAAAAAGGAGTGCTGCCGGGCAGGGGTAAAAAAGTTCCTGTTCCTGCTACGCGAAAAGTGCACTCGGAATAATTACCGATACAACCAGCCCCCGCATGAGTCAAGGCTCGATGTACTTGTTCCACATAATTATGAGGAACATAAACAACTAATTTATACAACTTTTGCTGCCAACTGGTAGCAAGGGGAGCTACCTCTTGTAAACCTAGCATCTCCGCCAGGACATCATTAACACCGCCCCAAGCTGCATCCAGATTAGTATGAGCCGTATAAAGAGCCACGTTATTTTGCACTATGCGGGCGATTAGTTTACCACTAGCTTCATCGGTTCTGATTCTTTTAAGAGGTCTGAAGATAGGGGTATGGTGCAAAATAATCATCTCCGCCCCAAAATCTAAAGCCTCTTGCAATACTTCTTCATTTATATCTAATGATACAAAGATCTTATTAACTTCCTGAGCAGGACTACCTATTTGTAATCCTATATTATCCCAGTCCTCAGCTATACGGCGAGGAGCCAGTTTCTCTATTAGACTAACTATAGTTTGACAGCTAACAGCCATTGATATAACTCCTTTATCATTTTCATCTTTTCTTGAAATTCCCCATACTTCTTTTTAACTTCCCTGCTGTTTGATTTCGCTAACTGGTCTAGGATTTCCTGCAATCCTTTAATATCTTTTGCAATAATCTCCTTCAGTAAAGGATGTCTCTGTTTTATCAGCAAAGGGCCATAACAAGCTTCCATTAAATTCAAGTCTTGTTCCTTACCTCTCTCAGCCCCAATAATTTGAAATACTCTTTTATCCTCATAAATTAATTCTTCTTGGATAATAACCCATCCTTGTTCATGAAGCCAAAAACGGATAGCTTCTGCACCTATCATAGGCTGAACAATGATCTTTCTTAACCCCCTCACTATTTCTGGAGACTGGGCCAGAATTTCTCGCATTGTGCTGCCTCCCATTCCTGCTATAACCACAACATCAACTTCGCCGGCTTTTAAGGGAAGCAAACCATTTCCTAATCTTATATCTATCAGAGAAGAAAGATTTTGGTCATTTACTGTTTGTCTAGCTATTTGAAATGGTCCTTCATTAACATCTATACCTACTGCATAAGATACAATTTTTTGTTTAACTAAATAACAAGGTAAAAAAGCATGATCTGTTCCGATATCGGCAACTTTGGAACCTGCAGGAACCATCCTGGCAAGGGAAAGCAACCGTTCTGATAGTTTTTCCACTTATACTTCTCCTTTATCTAAATTACCAAGCTGCCGCATATCCCTCAGAGCGAGGATCAGTTCCTCCATAATATACTTTAGTTTGGGGATCAATAAATATGCCTAGAGCTTTCCCTGCTTCCTCAGCCCAGTCATCAATCATCCGTACATGATGACCCCAAGTTTCCAGGGTCCCTACAATTTCTATAGGGAATCTCCCTTCCATATTTAAATATGCTGTATGATCACCAAAGGTAGTTGGTCCGTGTATCCACCGGGGAGCCTCCAAGGCTTCCTGAATATTATAGCCAAAGTTCAGGATATTGCTTAATACTTGAAGATGTATTTGCGGTTGACTGTCTCCTCCTGAAGTACCTAAAGCAATTATGGGACTTTTTCCAGCTGTAACTATGCTTGCTGTCAGAGGATGAAAGGAGCGTTTAAAAGGTTCCAAACGGTTGATATGTGATGGATCCAGGGAAAAGCTTGTTCCTCTATTCTGCAATATTATACCCGTTTCATCTACTACACAACCCGAACCGAAGGGATCTGCATTGCTCTGGATGGCAGATACCACATTTCCCCTTTTATCGGCTACAGCAAAATAACCTGTATCTCCAAATATCCTACCCCCGCTTTCATCATCTGCTGCCTGGTTAGGATATATCATCTGACATAATCGCTTAGCAAATTGCTTATCCAAAATTATATCATATTCTACCGGGACAAAGTCAGGATCTGTGATGTATTGATCACGATATTGGTAAGCTACCTTCTTTGTTTCAACTAAATAATGAATTAACTCCGGAGTATTACATTTCATTTTCTGTAATTCCAGTGCTTCTATGATATTGAAGGCTAAAAGAGCCGCTAACCCTTGGGTATTGGGGGGAGTCTGATAAATATTATATCCACCATAAGTTACAACAAGGGGTTCACCCCAAGTAGATGAATGTAATTCCAGATCTTCTTTCGTAAGAAGTCCTTTATTCCTTAACATATACTGATGAATAGCCTGGGATATCTCTCCTTTATAGAAGGCTTCCGTTCCTTTTTTTGCAATAATTTCCAAAGTATGAGCTAAATTTTTCAGTCTAACCACCTGACCCATTTTTGCTACTTGTCCATTAGAAATAAACACCTGGCTTAAATTTCCATTATCCATTATTAAATCTTGCTTTTTATGTAAGGCCACAGCCAACTCACGACATACGGGAAATCCTTCGGAGGCAAAATTCACAGCAGGTTGAATTAATTCCTTAAAAGGTATAACGCCAAATCTATGCCATAGTTCACCCCAACTGTCTACACAACCGGGAACGGTAACAGCCATAAGTCCCCGCTCCGGTAAACGTTTATATCCCCGTTCACTTATAGTGTCAATACTTGCTTTTAGGGGAGAACGTCCACTACCATTAAGAAAAAACATCTTGTCCTGTTGGGCAGAATAAATTAAGTAAAATGCATCGCCACCAATCCCACACTTGTGGGGTTGCACTACTCCCAATACGGCACTAATAGTTATGGCAGCATCACAAGCAGATCCACCTTTTTTTAATATATCCAACCCTGCTAAAGAAGCTAAAGGATGGGCTGAAACAACTACACCTTGTGTTCCCATTGCCATTGGGCGATACATAAAATCCCCCCTACATCCATACTTCTTTCATTATATCATGAATTTACATTTTATTCCTATTTTTTTGTTAAAATTATTACTATTTTATCTATCTTACTAAATTGATATAATACAAAAAAGCTTATGGATATCTCCATAAGCTGTGCTTACTTTGGTGGGCGATGACAGGATCGAACTGCCGACATCCTGCTTGTAAGGCAGGCGCTCTCCCAGCTGAGCTAATCGCCCTTATATTTTATTCAATAAATGGTGGGCCTACCTGGGATCGAACCAGGGACCAACCGGTTATGAGCCGGTTGCTCTACCGCTGAGCTATAGGCCCAATCAGTCGCTGACGACAATATACATTGTATAATAATTTTCGTGAAAGGTCAAGTGTTTTTTTTTAGTCTAAATAATCTTTTAACTTGCGACTTCTACTAGGATGACGTAGCTTTCTCAGAGCTTTTGCTTCAATCTGTCTTATTCTTTCTCTTGTTACGCCAAATTCCTGACCTACTTCTTCTAAAGTTCGAGCTCTGCCATCATCTAAGCCAAAACGCAAGCGCAAAACCTTTTCTTCTCTCGGCGTAAGTGTCTCTAAAACTTCTTCTAACTGCTCTTTAAGCAGAATAAAGGATGCCGCTTCTGCAGGAGCCGGAGCATCATCATCTTCAATGAAATCTCCTAAATGACTGTCTTCTTCTTCTCCGATTGGAGTCTCTAAAGATACAGGTTCTTGAGCAATTTTCAATATTTCTCTTACCCGCTCCACAGGTATATCCATTTCTTTTGCTATTTCTTCAGGTCCTGGATCGCGCCCTAATTCCTGTAGTAACTGGCGAGAAACCCTGATCAACTTATTAATAGTTTCTACCATATGAACAGGGATGCGAATGGTCCTAGCCTGATCAGCAATGGCTCTGGTAATGGCTTGACGTATCCACCAAGTAGCATAAGTACTGAATTTATATCCTTTGCGATAATCAAACTTTTCTACCGCTTTAATCAAGCCCAAGTTTCCTTCTTGGATTAAGTCAAGGAACAGCATGCCTCGTCCTACATATCGTTTAGCTATGCTTACAACCAATCTTAAATTAGCTTCTGCTAGGCGCCTTTTAGCTTCCTCTTCGCCTTGCTCCATACGCTGAGCTAGTTCAACTTCCTCTTCAGCGGAAAGCAAAGGTACGCGGCCAATCTCTTTCAAATACATACGTACAGGATCATCTATGCCAACTCCCTCAGGAACAGACAAGTCTATTTCTACTTCAGCGTCATCGTCTCCATGAGCTTCATCAATATTTTCCGGCTCATTATCACTATCTTCTTCTATATCGCCGGAAGCTGCATTAACTTCAATTCCCATAGCAGCCAGGTGTTCATAAACATCATCTATTTGTTCCGGAGTCATTTCTATACCCTGGAGAGCATCTGTTATCTCGCTATATGTTAATACACCTTGTTTTTTTCCCTTTTTGATAAGTTGTTTAACACTATTAATTTTTAGCTTTTCAAGATCCTTTTCAGTTTTCATTGAGTATCCCCCCCTTTCGTAGGGTTGTTGCAAGACTCTGCTTTTCCTTAACCAATTGCTGTATTTGACTCATTATTTCCAGAGATTTTGTTACATCTCCGCTTTCCTCATACTTTGACATTAATGAACTCTTTTCTATAATTTTATTATTAATATAATCTAAACGTAAATTTATTAAACAATCATTAAAGATCCGTTTTACGTCTCCTGGACTATCTTCTTCTATAAGTATTTCCGTTAAAAGTTGCTGAGAATCAGGATTATCTAGGAGGGTAACCAAATCATTTGCCTTTATATTATGACCAGCCTGGCGCATTAAATAATTATTTTGATAAATTTCTTTTAATAAAGTATGGTTAAATAGTTCTTTTCCACCCCAAGCTTCTACTTTGCTTATAACTTCCGGATACTCTAGTACTAATTTTAAAAGTGCTCGCTGAGCTTTTTCCAAGGCGTGAATAGAAGTACACTTTCTTTTTACTTCTCTGTCCTGTTTATTATTCCTGTTAACCCCAGAAAATTTTCTTAACTCCGCATAAATAGCTGTTTCCGGAAAAACAAGTTTCTCAGCAATAACTTGCACAAAAGCTTGCCGAGCCAAAGGGCTTGTTATTTTTTGCATATCCGGCAATAGCTTTTCTATAACCTGAATTTTACCTTCAACTGTATCTGGATTATATTTTTCCATTAATCTTAATAATTTATATTCCAAGAAAGGCTTAGCCTTGACAATTAATTCTTCAAAAGCGTCCTTTCCTTGTTTTCTTATATATTCATCAGGGTCTTTTCCTTGGGGGATAGTGATAACTGAGAGACGACACCCACACTGTTCCAAGATATCTAAGCCTCGCAGTGCTGCTTTTTGCCCGGCTGCATCGGAATCAAAGCAGATGGAGGTATTATAAGTGTAGCGCATCATCAAGCGGGCCTGATTAGCTGTTAAAGCTGTTCCTAAAGAACCTATACAATTTGTTATTCCATGCTGATGAGCCATGATAACATCCATATAACCTTCCATAATTATTAACTGATCCCACTTTCTAATACTAGCTTTTGCCAAATTCAATCCATATAAATGTTTTCCTTTATAAAACAAGGGGGTTTCCGGAGAATTAAGGTATTTAGGCTGAGAATCATCAAGGACTCTGCCTCCAAAGCCAATAATTCTACCTCTATCATCAGCTATGGGAAACATCAAGCGATTGCGAAACCGATCAACTAAAGTACCCCTTTGTGATATTATAGACAAACCGAGAAGTATCAAATCATGCTGAGAAACACCTTTATCAAGCAAGAACTTACTTAAATTGTTCCAGCCCGCAGGTGCATAACCAAGCATAAAATTTTCTTGTGTTTCAGTATTAAGGTCTCTTTTCTTGATATACGCTAAAGCATCTTGTCCAGAAGAGCCGTGTAATGCATTTCTGTAAAAACGTGCAGCTAACTCATTGATTTTAAAATATCGGTCACGTAGCTTATCCTGTTTAGCCTTTTCAGGAGATTTTTCTGTTTGAGGTACATTAACGCCGTAGCGCTTAGCTACAGCATGGACAGCATCAACAAAATTGCCTCCATTTTTCTCCATCATAAAGGAGAAAGCATTTCCACCTTTCCCACAACCAAAACAATGATAAATTTGCTTATGGGGGGAAACAACAAAAGAAGGGGTCTTCTCAGAATGAAAGGGACATAATCCCACATAATTTTGCCCCTGCTTTTTTAAGGGTACATATTCACGAATTATTTCTACAATATCGGCCCGGTGGAGAAGATCGCTAATAAACTCTTCGGGGATTAAACCCAAGACTTCACCACCTCAGTTCTACACATTAGATTATTTTTTTATATTTTCGCCATATATCATTTTTTTTCCTGCTTTTTCGCAAACTTTTGGGTAATATCTATACAGATATGCAAAAGTATTTACACATATTCGTGAAATAACTCGGATTTCCTTCCTTTTTATTAAATTATTTTCGTAGTTTTTTTACAAAGTATTTTATTTTTCCTCAAATCACTTATCCTTAAACTCAATTAAGTAAGATCGGGGTACTACCATTTTTTCGAAAATTGCTAAGCAATAATTATCAGTCATACCCGAAATATAATCAGCAACTCCCTGTTCTACTCCTTCCGAGTAGGCTATGTTTCTATAAAATTCGGGTAATTTTTCCGGTTTCTGTTGATAATAGTGGAATAAATATTCAACTACATGCATGGCCTTTTCTCTCTGAGATTGACAATAAGATCCTCTATAAACATTATCAAAGAGAAAATTTCTTAATCCTTGAAGAGCTCCTTTAATTTTAGGGCTTAAATCTATCTTATTATTTCCCGCAGATATGTTTTCTTTGCTTTGTTTAACTATGTCCAAGACTAAGGTACCAATTCTCTCACTGTGAGTATGCCCTAAGATGGTCAGGTCTTCTTGAGGCAAATCAGACATTTGCAGCACGCCTGCTCGAATACTATCATCTATATCATGCTGAACATAAGCTATTTTATCTGCAAAGCGCACTACCTGTCCTTCCAAGGTTGCACTTAAACTTTCCTCAGAAAAACCACTATGGTGAAGAATGCCATCCAACACTTCCCAGGTTAAATTCAAACCCGGTCCTTTGCTCCCCTGTTCAATATACGTGAGTACTCTAATACTGTTTTCATTATGACGAAAACCACCGGGCAACAGTTTGTCTAAAACTTCCTCTCCCGTATGAGAAAAAGGGGTGTGGCCCACATCGTGCCCCAAGGCTATGGCTTCTATTAAATCTTGATTGAGGCAAAGAGCTTTACCAATGGTACGAGAAATTTGATCTACTTCCAGGGTATGGGTTAAGCGTGTTCGATAGTGATCGTTTTCCGGAGATATATAGACTTGCGTTTTATGCTTGAGGCGACGAAATGATTTGGAATGAATAATTCTATCCCTATCCCTCATATAACATGTGCGTATTTCATCAGGCTTTTCCTGTAATTTACGACCTTTACTCTCTTCTGCCCTGGTGGCATATGGAGCTAGTATTTTATTTTCAAGCTTTTCTATCTCCTGTCTTATCATCATGAAACTGAACTCCTAAATTCTCAAATCTTTTGTAGCCTTACTAACTTCATAAATACGTTTAGCCATAATTACTATTCTATCTTGAGCTTGTTGATCTTCCCGGGCCGGACGCTGGGCTGCAACCCCATAATGCCCACAATCGTGGTCTGCTTGCCCTCCTCCTACAATTGTCATGCCCTGTACCAACATCATTTCCTGAATAGTTCTAATAGTACCTTCTTGACCGCCAAAGCGTGATGCACCTACGGCTACAGCTCCACCTACTGTATTTAATAGCTTCTTTTCACCGCGTATACATCTAATCTTGTCCCAGAAAGCTTTAAGTTGCCCACTTACACTGCCGAAGTAAACTGGAGAACCGATAATTAGACCATCTGCACGTCTTAAATCATCAAGTACTCCCTCCAAAGGAGTATTTTTAGCACAAATACCAAGACAAGGTTGAGAACAGTTAGTACAAAATGGGACTAAAGTTTCCTTTAAAACATCAGCAACGTTAATGAGTTTAGTCTCTCCACCCATGGCTTTAATTTGCTCTAACCCCTTTTCCAGTAAAAAAGCTATATTTCCATGGGCATCAGGACTTCCGTTCAAACCAATAATATACATAGTAACGCCCGGAGGGCTTCACCTTCCTTCCAAAATAATGTTTCCTTTATATAAATGCTACTTATATGTAAATACTACTTAAAATAGAAAATTCCTCTTTTCTTATTATTTCCATTATTGTAAATAAAGTAAAAAGGTGCTAACAGAAGGCAGCACCTTTTTACTTTAAATAATCTTGATAAAA
>JAHDSB010000101.1 GCA_018433015.1 Clostridia bacterium
CCTGCTTTTGTTTTATTTTAAGATTAATATGAGAAGCGATAAGGTCTGCCAAGCGATGAGGTTCTTCGATAGTAATTATATTCATTACAGTCTCTGGTGGTACTTTCTTACTTAACTTAACATATTGTTCAAATTGACTAACTAAACTGCGCATCAAGGCTTCTATTTCTGCGGTTTTATCAAATTCTTCCTCATGTTCTATAATTTCTACGTGATAAAAAGGATCTGATTCAATGTACTCTGCAATTTCCGCCCGGTGTATACCTTCCACTAAAACTCGGAGAGTTCCCCCGGGAAGCTTTAATAATTGTTTGATTTCAGCTACACTTCCTACAGTATAAATATCATCCGGCTGGGGGTCATCATTTTGGGCATCTTTTTGCGTCGCTAAAAATATTTCCCGATCTTGTAACATGGCCTCTTCCAAGGCCTTTATCGATTTCTCTCGCCCAACATCTAAATGAATTACCATATATGGAAACACTAAAACGCCCCGTAAAGGAAGGAGCGGTAGCTTTCTCGTATTTTGTTCTTTTTCTTTTTCTACCACTTACATCAGCACCTCCTGCTATATATTTAACTTTCATTATCCTAACTTAGAACAAGCTCCTATATATAATATGTTAATGCCTTTTTACCTTGTTAAAAAAGAATAATACAAGGGAAAGTTTACCACAAGTAACTGTCCTTAGTAAACATTTTTATCCTCGGCTACCACTGTTATGCTTCCCTTTTTTCTGACTGTGAACCCTGGCAGAACATTGACTGTCTATGAAACAATAGTCTGTGCTTGTTTATCATGTACTTGCAAGTATTGATTATAATTATGAGTTTGCTTAATTAAAGCTAAGTCCAGAACCTCTTCCAAATATTCTACAGGCATGACCTCAATATCCTTCATGTTTGCGAAAATTGTTTGCCAGTTCTCTTTGGGTATAATAACTCGCTTAGCTCCAGCCAAACGGGCTCCCTCAACTTTAGCAATAATCCCCCCTACTGGCTTGACATTACCTCGTATAGATACTTCCCCGGTCATGGCTACACGATTATCAATTGGAGTATCCGTAACAGCAGAGTATATAGCAGTAGCAATGGCAATACCGGCGGAAGGTCCATCTGCAGGTATACCTCCCGGGAAATTAACATGAATATCATAGTCACGGCAGTCCATCTTTAAGCGATGCCTTAATACTGTCAAAACATTTTCCACAGAACCTTTAGCGGTACTCTTTCTCCGCATGGTATGACCTCCCATGCCCCGCATTTCTTCTTCCTCTACGATACCCGTAACAATTATTTTGCCTTCTCCCTTTTCCACGGGCAACACGCATACCTCAATTTCCAGTAACATACCTAAGCTGGGTCCATGGACGGCTAGACCATTTACTTGCCCCACCTGGGGTTTGAGAGGAATTTTTTGATCAGGCCGTGGAGAATATTGACCACAGTTTACTACCCATTCTATATCAGATTCCGTAATTTCTTCTTGTTTATTCATTAAGGTAATCCCGGCCGCTATTTGAATAATATTAACGGCATCCCTACCATTAGTAGCATAACGCTCTAATACTTTCACAGCTTTCTTACTAATACCCACTCCAATTTTTTGGGCTGCATTTTCCCCGATAACTGCAATCTCATGGGGCAGTAGGCTGCGGAAATAAATTTCTACACAGCGTGAACGAATAGCAGGTGGTATTTCTTGGGGCAAACGCGTTGTAGCTCCGATCAGCCTAAAATCCGCCGGTAACCCATTCTCAAAGATATCATGTATATGGGTAGGAATATTAGTATCTTCCGAAGAATAATAAGCACTTTCTAACATGACCTTACGATCCTCTAAAACCTTCAATAGTTTGTTAATTTGCATGGGATGCAATTCCCCTATTTCATCAATAAACAGAATACCTCCATGGGCTTTAGTAACAGCTCCCGGTTTGGGTTGGGGAATCCCTGCCACTCCCATGGCTCCCGCTCCTTGATAAATGGGATCATGCACTGAACCAATGAGGGGATCAGCAATACCCCTTTCATCAAAACGTGATGTAGCACCATCAACTTCTAAAAAAACGGCTTTTTCTTTAAAAGGAGATAAAACACTTTTTTTAGCCTCCTCCAGCACTAAACGAGCTGCGGCCGTCTTCCCTATTCCAGGGGGACCATAAATAATAATATGCTGAGGATTAGGCCCACATAAGGCTGCCTTTAAGGCTTTGATTCCTTCCTCTTGCCCAATAATCTCTTTAAAAGAACTGGGCCTTGTTCTTTCAGCTAAAGGTTCACTCAAAGAAATTTTACGTAAATCTTCAAGTTTTTCCATTTCTTTTCTGGATTCCTTACCAACAGCAGTTTTATTTCCTTGCTGACCTTTCAAGAGATTTAAAAAATAGAGCCCTATCACAATTATGAAAAAGATTTGAATCACACTAAAAATACTACCAAAACTGGAATTTCCTCCCATTATTTTCCCTCCCGATGTTCCGTCGTGATTATATTATGGCCTTCAAGTTTTGCTTTTATCCGACGAAAGACCTTTAGAAATTTTGGTAAAATGTTTATAAAATTGTTTATCTTAGATGAGGGTATTTTAATAATGGAGCTTAAATAAAAGGAGGGTTTTTCCATGTCGAGGCGAAGACGTGTGATGTCCGATTCTTTGAAGATGGAATGTGCCAAAGAGCTAGGTATCTATGATACTGTAATAAATGATGGTGATTTCGGTAACGTCTCATCTCGTAACTGCGGAAACATCGTCACTACTGCTATCCAAATAGCAGAAAGAAGCTTAGGCGCCGGTAAATAACCCTTATAAAGCTCAATAGCCAGGCATCCCTGCCTGGCTATATAATTTAAACTATCTATAAACGGTTATCACTACATTATCCCAATAGTTTTGGGAATAAACGTGAATATATTTTTTCTCTCCGTCAAAGTAGAATTTTTTAGCAAGTTTATCTTTTTCTTCCCGTTTGGATTGAGCATATTTTAAAACTTCATCTACCAGGTCCCCAGGTATTCTTTGAGATAATAAATTATTTAGCTCCTGCCAATATAAACTTATTTCTTCTTGGATATCTAGCTTCACATCAGTAACTAACCAAAATTTTTTCTCATCCTCATAAAATTTAATCTGACAGCTAATATCTTTAGGAACAAGGAAATTACTACAGTAAATTGTTTTCTCCAAAGATTCTTTATTCTTAATATGGATTACAAAGCTATCTCCTTCATTATACCAATTAACTGTACAATTTAATAATTCTGCTATTACGCGTAATGGAAGCATTCCCTGCCCTTTTTCTATATAGGCATTAGCATTATAGGGGAACTCTATATTGTTCAGTTTTATATATTTTTTTCCCACCGGTATCTTTATAGTTTCCCGATCTTTAGTTATTACAAATGAACGGGAGAGCTTATCCCAACTAACTTCTCCACCTAGAATTTCCCCAATGGATCGAACAGGTACATACGTTATACCATCCTTAGTAATGAAAGGTTTTTCTTCTGTGGATAAGATTTCATAATCATTAACTATCAGTTTAACATCTTCTAAGCCCTTACTAACTCCGGGGAATACGCTCATCACTAATATAGTGATAAGTAAGATAATGTTTAGTTTTTTCATCTATATCTCCTTTTTCCCTTTACCTTAAATCTTGACATTAGAATCTTCCTGATTTGAATATAGAAAATAACAGCCAAAAAAACATCAAGGCAGCTATGACAAATCCTATTTCTATGGCCGGGATTTTCCATAAAATAGTCTGATTTTCTCCTAGTGCGGAGGACACTATCAATCCTGACATTATAATACTAAAAGATAAAATGACTATGCTGAAGGATATTTGATTTCCAATTCTATCCAGTTTTCTTAACACAATATTGATATCCGTCATACCTAGTTCAGCACGTAAGCGCCCTTGCTCTATAAGTCGCAATAATACTTTCAATTGATTTGGTAAAAATACGAAAAAATCTCCCCATTCAGCAGCTCTCTTCCATAATTTCTCTCTTATGCTGGAAAAACGATAGCGATCTTTTATTATCTGATAACCAAAAGGTTTAGCTATATCAATAATACTTAATTCCGGTGCCAACCTTTCCACGGTTCCTTCTAAAACAAGCAATACCTTACCAAGAAGTGTTAAATCCGAAGGAATTCGAATCCTATGACGATAACATACTTTGAATACGTCATTTACTGCATCACCTAAATGAACCCGGCTTAAAGGGATATCCAAATATTTTTCACTTAATTCGTCGATTTCCCTGCGTAAAAGACTCATATTTACATCATCGGGAAGTACCCCCATCTTCATGATAGCTTCTAGCATACCTTCCGCCTCATGTTCCGTTAATGCTAACAAAAACGAAGCCAGCACGTCTTTCATTTCAGGGGTAAGCCTCCCTACCATCCCGAAGTCAATAAAAGCTACTACATCTCCCGGCATAATTATGATGTTACCGGGATGGGGATCACCGTGAAAAAACCCCTCCACTAGTATTTGTTGAAAAAAGGCCTTTACCATCTCTTCCACTAGTTCTTGGCAATCTTGCCCAGTAGCTTTCAACTCCTCATATTGATTAAGTTTAATACCCTCAATAAACTCCATAGTTAAAATTTTTTTTGTAGAGTATTCCCAGAATATTTTAGGAACATGAATCTTAGGATTATTAACAAATTGTTTTGCAATCTTTTCTGTATTTCTTCCTTCGATTAAATAATCCATTTCACTCCGAAGTGCTCTGGCAAATTCATCAAATAAATCTTGGAGTTGATATTTTTGCTCCAGTTTAAGGCGATGTTCTGC
>JAHDSB010000186.1 GCA_018433015.1 Clostridia bacterium
TGGTTCAACTAAACTATCAGGAAAAAACACCTGATAGAAGTTTCACTCTACCACGTAGTAACTGTCCGTAAGATAAAAGTAAGTATGAGAGAAAACGGACAGTAACATCCTGATTGGTTCAACTAAACTATCAGGAAAAAAACACCTGATAGAAGTTTCACTCTATAATATGTAAAATATCGTAATTAAGTGTACAAAACAAATTCGAACCCATTTATGAATATAATAGGTATATTTCAATATCTTTAGGTTTCTTTTTCATAGTGCAGTTTCTGAATAATTTTTTATTATACCGTAGAAAACGCTATATGCAGTTCAAAATTCTACACCTATATAGAGAACACAATATATAGATGTATGTTAGAATAGTTCATTCACAGATAATATCAACAATATCAGCCAGGCAAATTTTTATAATATTTCCTGCTGTATTGCTACATTTTAGCACGAATCCCCGGGTCTCTAAGCATTTTTCTATTTTTATGGCCAGCACTTCTTTTTTTAAAGGACCCTGAGGGGAAGATATAGTAAGTGTAATCCAATTTTTTAAAATTAAAGCTCTATTAAGCTGATGTTCTAAGAATTCCAAGTGTTGTTCATCCCAAAGGGGGCGTGAATAAGAAGGAGTTTGGAGTTCCAGATATTTATTGCGCAGATTAGGATAAATAATTCGGTGACCTTCCCACATCTTGTTGTCTTCCTCCGCCATAAAACACCCCTTTCTCCAACATAAAACTTCCTCGTAAAAGGCTTTTTTCGCCAAAGCGGTTCTTAATTTCATCTACGGCTGTATAGAGTTTTTCTTCTTGATCAAAAAGGGAAAGTTGATGAAATTTAGGCTGAAAAAGATTTCCTAAAGAGATACCCAGGAGACGTACCGGCTTATGTTTAGGCCAATTTTGGGAAAACAAGTTCCAAGCCAAGTGATAAACCCGTTGAGGATAGGCGGTAGGTTCTTTTAAAGTGCGGGAACGGCTGAGACTATCCAAATCCGAACCTCTAATAGAAAGGGAGACGGTTTTACCTAGATAATTACCCTGCCTGGCTCGGCGACAGATGGCTTCAGCCAGTTCTAAGAGGACAAGCTGGATGTCTTTCAGCTTTACATAGTCTTGGGGAAGGGTAATTTGGTGACCAATACTTTTGACCTGCTCTAAAGAATGGGGATCTACCGGGCTATTGTCTCGACCATGTGCAAATTCATGGAGGCGACCGCCGACAACACCGAAACGTTGCAGGAGAAGGTGAAGAGGGGCATTAGCTAAATCACCGATAGTACGTATTCCCATGTTTTGCAGATGTTTTTCCATACGAGTACCTACGCCGTAAAGTTCGCCGATAGGCAGAGGCCAAAGCCTAGGGGCTATATCTTTTTCTTGAATAATGGTAAGTCCATCAGGTTTTTGCAGTTTGGAGGCCATTTTAGCCACTACTTTGGAGGGGCCAACACCGATAGAGCACAGGACTCCTACTTCTTCTTTAATACGCTTTTTAATAGTTCGAGCTACTTTTTCCGGAGAACCTAACAGTTTTTCTGTACCTGTTAATTCCACAAAGGCTTCATCAATACTAAAGGGTTCTACTAAGGGGCTGAAATCCCGCAGGATAGAGAGGATGCGGGTGGAAAAATCCATATAAGCGGGATAATTGGGAGGACGTATGACAGCCTCTGGACAGTAAAGTTTTGCTTCCCAGAGGGGCATTCCTGTCTTTACTCCTTTGTATTTGGCTTCATAGCTGGCGGCCAAGATAATGCCGTGGCGCTTTTCTACATCACCGGCAATCAACAGGGGTTTGTTTTTTAAGTTTTCATCTAAGGCTTGAGTAACGCTAGCATAAAAAGAATTCATATCAGCTAAAAGAATAATACGCATGGACATTAAACTCCTTGATATATATGTAAAGTGCTATAAGTTAAGTATATTCCCGCAAACATATGTTCGTCAACTAGCAAATAAAGTTAATTTAATATAATAAGCTTGTGAGTATGTACTCACAAGCTTACTTGTTATTCATTATCCACATTTAAACGATCTCTTATCACAACTTCCAGAGGAGTTTTTCCATAGATGGGTCCGCTTTTATCCGTATAGATAGTCCAATAAATATATGATTCTGTGTGTGTTTTGCTGGTGGCTGCATCCAGTGTAGGAAGAAACTTAGAATTAATAAAAGTACGGTACCCGGGAAATATATATTGATTAGGATTAGACTGCCGGATATATTGACGATACCAGAGTCCGTCAATTTCTTTTTTTCTACCGCCTTTAAAGCTCTTACCTTTAATGATATTTTCCGGTATAGCGATTCTTACGGAAAAGTGCCTGACAAAAGATTCGCCAATATTGACCAACAGTAGTCGTAAGCTGTAGCCCCCATTAGAGTCGATTACTTTGGGAACAGTAAAGATCAGCTTAAGCCGTGGTTTATCCATACGGTTCATAACGTCCCTTACCTCGTAATCCTCCATAGGTTCAGATTTGAAGTTGTGACGTTTGTAGTAACGGTGATTACCGGCCATGTGGGCAGTATTACTTTGGGGAATAATGACGGCGTATATATAGCGTTCATTCTCTAGCTTAATAGGATTAATATAAAGACCTTCAATTTTAGGACTGATACGGGACATAATAACATTTTCCAGCCATTCCTTACCGTGGCGATCATTAGAATCCAGACCATCTTCTAATTCCAGGATAATGCTGTTTCCTTCTTTAGTTTCAGCAATGCCGTAAATGATGATTCCTCCGCCAGAGTTAGCAAAGCTGGAAATATCTTTGCTTATCTCATTTTTAGAATCGGGTGTTAAGGCGGCTAGTCTTTTGAATTCCAGGTTTTTCATTTCTGTAAGATTATTATGAATGATTTTTTCGATATCCCGGACCGTCCAATAGCGAGCTTTTTCTAAATACAAGCAAATCACCTCAAGCACTTGTTATATCAGAGAAAAAATTTCACTGATGGAAATTTCTTTATTAATATAGTACAGTAAAAATAACCATAAGAACAGAAGGAAGGTATGATTATGAAATGGGCACGTTTTAAAGTAAGAAACCAAGAATATTATGGAGTGGTGGATAAGGGAGAGGTGGCAGTTGTTAAGGGTAATATTTTTGGAGATTATGAAATTACAACAGAAAAATATCCTCTAAGTCAAGTTAAATTATTAGCTCCTGTACAGCCGGGCAAGGTAATTGCTGTAGGCTTAAATTATTTTTCCCACATAGGAGAATTTCATAAAAACCCGCGTATCCCGGAAGAACCTGTTATTTTTATGGTTTCGCCCACTGCCATAATAGGGCCGGAGGAGGAAATAATTCTTCCTTACCAAGAACATGAAATTCATCATGAAGCAGAACTAACTGTAGTAATAGGTAAAGAAGCTAAAGATGTAAAAGTTGCTGAAGTGGAAAAATATATCTTAGGATATACTTGTGGTAACGATGTATCGGATAGAGATCTACAAAAAATGGATCGCCAGTGGACCAGGGCCAAATCTTTTCCTACTTTTAAACCACTGGGACCTTATATAGTTTCTGACTTGAATCCCGATGAATTACAGGTAAAGGCCAGGGTAAATGGTCAGGTAAGGCAAAATAATACTACCGCTTCTATGATTTTTAAGGTAAATCAATTAGTAAGCTTTATTTCCCGGATTATGACCTTGTATCCTGGGGATATTATTCTCACAGGAACACCGGAAGGTGTAGGACCCCTTAAGTCAGGGAATATATGTGAAATAGAAATAGCAGGCATTGGTGTATTGAGGAATTCAGTTAAATAGAGGAAAGGTAAATAATGTTATATATATAAAAAGGTATTTCCTTAACGGAAATACCTTTTGAATTACGTTATATTATAAGGCTATAACGTTAGCAGCTTGTGGTCCGCGTTGCCCTTCCACAATATCGAATTCTACTTGTTGTCCTTCCGCTAGGGTTTTGAAACCATCTGATTGGATAGCGGAATAATGAACGAAAACGTCACCGCCTTCATCATTCTCAATGAAACCAAAACCTTTTTCTGCATTAAACCATTTAACTTTACCTGTCATCTTACTTGGGGGCCTCCCTTTAAAATAAATTTTTCTTCATAAAAGCTGCATAATTTGCAAAGGCTTGTAGAAAAGAATATACAAGACCCTCAAGTTATTCAGCTTCTATTCCAATGATAACTGTAACATAAAAACTCAGCTTCAGCAAGAAAAGTTATAACATTATTTAAGAAAAAACACATTAATTTAGTGGGAGGTTGCTAATTTGGTTTTTCAAGACTTGCCCGATTTTATACGAACCTTGGAAAGGAAGAAGCTTTTACAAAGAATTGATGTTGAAGTTAATCCTAATTTAGAAATAACAGAGATAACCGATAGGATAGTAAAGCAGGGCGGTCCCGCTTTATATTTTTCTCAGGTGAAAGATTCGCCCTATCCTGTATTAATTAATACCTTTGGTTCTGAGGAGCGGATGTCCTTAGCTTTAGGAGTGAAAAAATTAAGTGATCTGGGCAATAATATAAAAAAAGAACTGAATCTCTTTCTGGGAAATTTTCCAGGAAGTTGGGTAGAAAAACTTAAACTTCTTACCAAGGCAGCAGAGGCTGCTAAATATAATCCTGTATTGATAAAGGCTGCTCCTTGCCAAGAAAAGGTTGATTTAGAACCGGACTTAAAGAGTTTACCTATTTTGCAGTGTTGGCCTCAGGATGGAGGCAAGTTTATCACACTGCCTTTGGTATTCACTAAGGATCTACACACAGGACAACGTAATTGTGGGATGTATCGCCTGCAAGTTTATGATGGAAAAACCACAGGAATGCATTGGCATTGTCATAAGGATGGTTCTCGGCATTATGAAAAATGCCAAAGAAAAGGAACAAAAATGGAGGTTGCAGTAGCCTTAGGAGGAGATCCAGCCACAATTTACGCGGCTACAGCTCCCTTGCCTCCCTTTCTGGATGAAATGTTTTTTGCAGGTTTTTTGCGGAAGGAACCTGTAAAAATGGTTAAATGTAGGACTGTAGATTTAGAAGTTCCCGCTTACAGCGAATTTGTCTTAGAGGGCTTTATTGATCCTAATGAGCGCAGGAGAGAAGGTCCTTTTGGAGATCATACAGGATATTATTCCCTGGCCGATGATTATCCCGTTTTTCATCTGACTTGCCTCACTAGTAAAAATAAGCCTGTATATCCTACGACTGTGGTGGGGCGTCCCCCTATGGAAGATTGTTTCCTGGGTAAGGCTACGGAGAGACTATTCCTTCCCCTGCTACAATTAATTTTACCTGAATTAGTAGATATGAACTTACCTTTAGAGGGAGTCTTTCATAATTGCGTAATAGTATCTATTGATAAAAGTTATCCGGGACAAGCCAGAAAAGTAATGCATGCCATCTGGGGCTTGGGGCAGATGATGTATACCAAACTGGTGATTGTTGTAGATGGTAAGGTAAATGTGCAAGATTTGTCAGAGGTAATGTGGAGAGTTTTTAATAACATTGATGCTCGGAGGGATCTGGTCATTGTGGATGGGCCTTTGGATGTATTGGATCACGCTTCTCCCTTTCCCTGTTATGGTGCCAAACTGGGCATAGATGCTACAAAAAAGTGGCCAGGTGAAGGATTGCAGCGCGAATGGCCGGAGGAATTGGAGATGTTACCCCAGATTAAAAATTTAGTTACAAAAAGATGGAGGGACTATGGCTTTAGTTAAAAATAAAGTAAAAGTATTTGCGGAATTAGTAAAGATAGAACATACCATTTTTGGACTACCTTTTGCTTATATGGGAGCTCTTTTGGCTCTTAAAGGTATACCATCCTTGGAACAATTATTATGGATTACAGCTGGTGTGGCAGGTGCCCGCAATGTGGCTATGGCTGCTAATAGAGTGGTAGATAGGGCTATTGATAAAGCTAATCCTCGTACTGTCCAGAGGCATATACCCCAGGGTATTGTTTCTGTCCAGGAGGTTGTAATTTTTATTGTAATGGCCTTTTTGTTGTTTACATATGCTGTATATAAGCTAAGTCCCCGTCATCTGGTTTTTGTACCTGTTATAGGGGTTTGCTTAATAGGTTATTCCTATACTAAGCGCTTTACTTCCCTGAGTCATATGGTCCTTGGCTTAACTAATGGTTTGGCCGCTTTGGGCGGTTGGATAGCTGTAACGCAAAGAATAGAGCTAGGTGCTGTGTTATTGTGGCTGGTAGCGGCTTTCTGGGTAGGTGGTTTTGATATTATTTATGCTACCTATGACCTTGATTTTGATAAAGAATATGGATTATATTCCATGCCCCTTTCCTTAGGTTTAAAAAATGCCTTATTTATGTCAAAGCTTTTTCACATATTAGTAGTACTCCTGTTATTTTCCTTACAAATATTATTAGGCTTAGGTCTCTGGTTTTTTATAGGAATAATGATAACGGCCATACTTTTGTACTATGAACATTCCTTAATATCACCCCAGGATTTAAGTCGCGTAGATTTTGCCTTTTTTAATGTTAATGGAATTATAAGTATGCAACTTTTAATTTTTACAGTACTGGATATTTTAATATAGGTGAGGTTGATGAACAATAAACAAAAGAAAATAGAAGTAATAGGCCATCAGTTTGTGGGAAAAGAGGAATATATAAAAAGGGTGTTCCAGAATATCGCCCCTTATTATGATGTGATGAATAAAATAATGACCTGGGGAATTGTGGATAGATGGCGACACCTATTGATAAATAAAATACCTTTTCAGGGTGGGGAAAAGGTTTTAGATGTATGCACGGGAACGGGAGAAATGGCTTTTTTATTGGCGGAAAAGGTAGGGATAGAGGGAAAAGTTATTGGCATAGATTTTTCCCAAGAAATGTTACAATGTGCTAGGAAAAAAGCTGCTAGATTAAAGCATCCGGAGATTGTTACCTTTGTAAGGGGGGATGCCTTAAAGCTACCCTTTTCTGCTGATACTTTTGACTATGTAATCATGGGCTTTGCTCTGCGCAATATTACCGATATTCTAGAAGCAGTAAAGGAAATGATTAGAGTATGTAAAAAAGGAGGAATGGTATTTTGCCAGGACATATCCTGCCCGCAAAATCTTATATTAAAAGCGGGATTTAAGCTATATTTTACGCAATTTGTACCATTACTGGGGCGTTTGGTTGATAAAGGGGAAAAGCTATGTAACTATTTACCGGCATATAGTTGGTTACCTCTTTCTTTACAGGGTTTTCCCCAAGGGGAAGAAATGATGCAGCATTTTATAGATGCCGGTTTACAGGAAGGAAAATATTTCACCATAAGCGGTGGGATTGTTACTGTGTATTGGGGTAAAAAAATTAAATAATTTAATAAAAATAAAAAAGGAGTTAAAACTTTTATTAAAAGTCTTTAACTCCTTAAATAATGGGGCCTACAGCTTTAAGCTATCAAGTAGAGGAGTCTCATTGCATTAAGGATGTGTTCGATGAGAATACTGAAAAGGGTATCCCGTGTACAAGAGTCTGCCATGAGGTAAAGTTGTTTGACTAGACGAATAAGTTGGGTTTCTTCTATGAATGCATAGCGGGCAGCGGCTACGAAATCGGCAAAAATAGGGATCTCTTCCATAAATTCATTCATAGGAGGAACCATATCACCTGTTGATTCTTCATAGAGATCCTCTGCGATTTTTAGAGTATTCATAACGGTTTTTCTGTTTTGTTCTATAATCCTTCTAGCTTCTTCAGTAGGAGCATTTTGTATCATGTATCCGTAAACTACTTGGACCTCCATGAGTTCACTGATAGTAGTCTTTAAAAGGTGATGTAAAGCACAGTTATCCATATTTAAACCTCCTTATTAGTAATTTATTAAATAAGTGTCTAGCAGAGTATGGGTAATTTCATCCAGCGTGGCATTAAAGAGGGGGTCGCAGTATTCAGGATTGGTAGTCAATAAATACATATATTTATACTTGTTAGCATCCTTCCATTCATCAAAAAGTTGGTCCATTAAATATTCAATATAAGATCTTTGTTGAGCGGAAATAGGTTGTAAATTAGAAGGGGAAGGTTCTTTGCCGGTTATATTCAGATATATTTCTTCAAAATCTTCTGCGTGTCTGTATTCATCTTGACTGCTTTGAAGGTGAAGGCGACGGGCTTCTTCGGTAGGTGCTTTTTCAGCCATAATTAAATAATTTTGGGACGCTGCTAGCTCATTATAATAGGAATCTGATACTAAATTCAGGAAATTACCTGAATCCATGGTAACGGCCCTCCTTAATAGACGTTTCTCTTATACTTTATGAAAGACAAGATAAAAGGGTGACAGGCATAAAATTAAAAGGTTTGTAAAAACTATAGAAATAACTGGGAGGGTGTTTACAGATGAGCAAGCAAGATAATGAGTATAAGAGAGATAAGGACAATAAGAAGGATAATAGCAAAACGGCTACTTTTTTTCAGGATATAAAAAATTTACTGAGTAATAATTTATTGTTTCAGGGGGAAAAACAGCAAGAAGGTTTTATTTTAACGGGAAGTGGTCAACAGGAGGAAGATAGCAAAGGTGAAGAAAGAAAAACTGAACAAAAAAAAGAACCCTCGAAAAAGCCTGTAAGGGTTCAACGCACTTTGCCTAAAGAAGACAGCAAGCTCCACCAGGAAGAGGGGGGATTGGGTTCCCTCTTGGTAGATTTTCAGTTAAAAATAAATAAAAAATATGTCGAAGAAATTTATTCTTTACCTAAGAATAAAGATATAGTTTTACGGGAATTTATGATCAATTTTAATCCTCCTATCCATGCTTTTGCAGTTTTTGTGGATGGTTTAAGTGATAACAGTATTATTAATGAATTTGTTTTAAGACCGTTAATGTTTTTTCACAAAAATAAAGAAATAGGAATACCTGATTTGGCCGGTTTTATTAAGGATAATATATTGCCGGGAAATCAGGTGGATGTGGTAGAAAACTATAAAGATATTGTGGAAAAGATTAATTATGGAGGCACCGTTGTCTTTATAGATGGATCGCCTAAAGCCCTGGCCGTAGAAACTAAAGGGTGGGACAGACGTAGTATTGGTAAGCCTGAGGCGGAACAGGTGATCCGTGGCCCTCATGAAGCTTTCAACGAAACACTGCGTAGCAATACGGCGTTGATTAGGAAGGCTGTGCGTAATGAAAATCTGATTACGGAAATGTTCAAGATTGGTAAGCGTAACAAAACTGATGCAGCCATTATGTATTTAGAGGATTTAGCAAATCCTACTTTAGTACAAGAGGTTACACGTCGCATTAAATCTATCAATACGGATTATATAGGAGATACGGGAGTACTGGAACAATTTATTGAAGATCATCCCTTTATGATTGCACCACAAATTTTAGGGACGGAACGTCCCGATAGAGTAGCCTCTTTTCTAGTGGAAGGAAAAATCGCAATTATAGTGGATGGTACTCCTAATGTATTGATAGTACCAACTACTTTTTTCTCCCTTTTACATAGTGCTGAGGATTATTACCTCCGTATGCCTTATGGTAATCTGGTAAGATTATTGCGCTTTGCTGCTATCTTTATTTCTATTTTAACCCCCGGTATGTATATAGCTGTTACTACTTTTCATCAAGAAATGATACCTACCGATTTAATTTTGGCTATTGCCGCTTCTCGACAAACGGTACCTTTTCCCACCATTCTGGAAGTTTTTCTGATGGAATTTGCTTTCGAACTGATTAGGGAGGCGGGAGTGCGGATACCTGGAGTGATAGGCAATACTTTAGGTATTGTAGGAGCCTTGATTCTAGGGCAGGCTGCTGTTCAAGCGGGAATAGTTAGTCCCATTCTTATCATTGTCGTTGCTATCACAGGATTAGCTTCCTTTGCTATACCTAATTATTCTATGTCCTTTGCCTTTCGCGGTACGCGCTTTATATTTACCATTTTAGCTGCTATTTTTGGATTTTTTGGTATTTCCGCCGGATTTTATATCTTTCTAAGTTCCCTAGCCAGCATGAAATCCTTTGGTGTTCCCTTTTTAGCTCCTATGGGACCAAAAACTAGGTCAGAACCGGATTTATTTTATCGCGGTCCTGTTTGGGAAATGGAAGAGCGACCAGATTATTTAAATACTCTAGATAGAAGGAGACAACCCAAGGTTAGCAGGAAATGGACTGAAGATAAAGGAGAGGAAAACAATGAATGAAGTGAGGATCGGTCATTCAGAAGCTGCTGCATTAGCAATTATATGTATAGGGGCTAAAGCTTTTTTAGGTTTTCCTCGTTTCCTCGCTAAGATGGGGGCCACCGCCGGCTGGATGATTATTTTGTTGGCGGGAATATTCAGTATGGTGATTTGGTTTGGTTTATCTTTTTTGTTGCAACGTTATCCAGGAAAATCTCTTACCCAAATAACAAATCATGTTGTAGGTAAAAACCTGGGGTTGGTTTTTAATGGAGTAATATTAATTTACATTATTGTAGCTACCAGTATTCATCTGCGCTTGTTCAGCGAAGCAGTTGTGATTACAGCTTTGCCCCAAGCTCCCATTAGCGCCTTGGCTCTGCTCTTCCTTATTTCCGTATGGATTGCTACTCATTTAGGCCTAGAAGCCCTAAGCCGCAGTGCAGCTATAGCCTTTCCTTATCTTTTAATAGGGGTTTTGGCAGTCTTGATAGCTTTATATCCTTTTTGGGATTTTAAGAACCTTCTTCCCTTCTTGGGGGAAGGGGTAACAGCTGTTGTTACAAATGGTTTTTTTAATATAACTTCCTTTGGAGAGATTTTTATTTTAGCTTATCTGGCTTCATTTTTTTCTTTTTCAGCAAGACGATTAAGAAATGTAGGGTTATTTTCTTTAGGCTTTGTCACATTGGCTTTTTTATTTATAGTAATTGTATACTTGATGGTTTTTCCCATGCCCGTTGCTACAGAGACTTTGGCCCCCTTTTATCAACTTTCCAGACAAATTTTTTTGGGAAGATATTTTCAACGAGTAGAGGCGGTATTTGTGCTATTTTGGACTTTTACAGCATTTTTTTATCTATCTGCGGGCATTATTGTATCGGCCGTTATTATCAAGGAAGCTGTAGAGATACCTTATCATCGTCCTCTCATCCCTGTTCTAAGCATTTTTATTTATTGTCTAGCCCTGACTCCCGGCGATATCGTGGAGATTATAAACATAAATCGTTTATTGATAGTCTACGGTTGGGCTATAATTTTTGCTATACCTTGTCTTGTCTGGGTTTTAGCTATGATTAAAGGAAAAAGAGGAGGACCCGTTGATGCTCAACAACAAGAAGAGAAATAGCTGTTGCTTATTGTTAGTTATTTTGCTGACAGTTCTTTTATTACCGGGGTGCTGGGGCTTTAGAGAAACGGATCAACTAGGGTATATCCTTTCCATGGGTATTGATAAAGGTAAGGAGAATATTGTGGAGATAACCTTTACTGTAGCCATACCTCAAGCCCCAGGGGGCGGTGACAAAGAAAAAAGCACAGTAGTTATTTCCCTGGAAGCAGCCTCTATTTTTGGGGCTTTACAGATGGCAGATTCTTTTATGAGTCGTGATATGACTTTTATCCATAATAATATGATAGTAGTATCGGAAGAAATCGCAAAAGAAGGCTTATCTAAATATATTAATCCTTTAGTCAGAAGTAGAGAAATTCGCCGCAATTCCTATGTTATGATTACTAAGGGCAAAGCCAAGGATTTTTTAGAAAAGAATGTAACAGTTATAGAAAAATATCCTTCCCGTCAGATCGGGATGTTAATGGAAAATAAAAAGCATGTAGGGTTTATTCCCGTTGCAGATATTGATACATTTTACGATGGAGCCACTTCTCCCGGAAGAGAGCCCGTTGTTACTTTAGTAGGAGTGAATCAGGGCAGAGAAGGGGAAGAAAAAGACAAAAGTTTTGCAGAGAAGGTAAGGACTGAATTGGCCTATTCAGCAGGGGAATTACCTCGCTCGGGAGCAAATAAAATTGATGTTATTGGTACAGCTGTTTTTCGCCGGGATAAATTAGTGGGATTTCTCAATGGTTCTGAGACCCGTTATTATCAAATGATTAATGGTAAGTATGGAAGTGCTATCTTTACTTTCCCCGATCCGGAAACATCCGAAGGATATATTGTTGTGGTAAGGATTAAGCAAGCTGCTGTACCGCAAGTTAAAATGGATATTACAGGAGATGTACCCCAGATTGGAGTAGATTTGACATTAGAAGGAGAGATAATGAGTATTCAAAGCGGCATTAATTATGAAAGCCAGGAGAAACAGGAGGAATTCAAACAATATCTAGAAAACTATATAGCTACAGAAATTAATAGTGTAGTAGAAAAAGCACAAAATGAATTTAAAAGTGATATTTTTGGCTTAGGAGATTATACACGTAAATATTTTTGGACATGGCAGGCTTGGAACGACTATAATTGGTTGGAACGCTTTCCTCAAGCAGAGATTGAAGTAAGGCCTCATTTATATATTCGCAGAACAGGTCTTTTGATAAATACAACGCCACTTAGCAAATAAGGAGCGATGAAGAAATGGGCAGCACTTTTTTATCTTTAATTTTGTGGTTTGTGGCTCTAGGGGGAGTTATTTATACCTTTAGTTATGGCTATTGGCTATGGCAACAAAAAAATATGCGCGGTGCAATCAGCGTAGCTTTATTAGCCCTTGTAACAATAATCTATTCTACTTTTTTGATTTTCTATATAACGTAACAAATTTTAAAGTGGACAAAAATAGTAGAAAATTGTATAATAAAGTAAAAGGATAAGGTAATTCTCTTACGAGAATCCTTAAGCCTGGCGATCTGCAATGATAAGGCAACCCCTTATCAGTAATGCAGGTGATGGACCACAGAGGTGGTTTATTACCTGTTTTTTGTTTTTTTAGGGCTGGGGATCCCCTTTTTTAGTAACAGTGACCTCGGACCCATTTTTAGATATAAATAGATAAAATTTGGAGGGTATAGGAAGGATCCATGTTGTAGAACATGGATCCTTTCTAATTTTATATGAAATAGCAATATTGTATTTTTAGAGTGGAAAAAATCATTGTAGACAAAAAAAAGCCCCCTAGGGGCCTATCTAAAAAAAACAAAAAATTTGGAGGGTATAGATAAAGAATAACATATTTTATGAAAAAAACAAACATATAATTATTGTTCAATTATAGTCCTGTATACAAAATGCATAAAATACTAAATAAATAACCAAAATGCTCTTAATTACATATCATATGATAAAGAAGTAATAAAGGAGATGCAGCCATGCAGTATGTGGTTCAAGCGGGTGATACTTTATATACTATAGCCCAAAAGTTTGGGACTACTGTTGAGGCAATAGCTCAGGCCAATAATCTCACTAATATTAATGTGCTTTATGTTGGCCAGGTTTTAACTATACCTGCAGGCGCGGTACCGCCTGTTCAACCTCCGGTTATACCACCTGTAGGACTATGTCCTGAACTTCGCGTAGGCTCGAGAGGAAGTTCTGTAAGTAGGTTACAATCCCTCTTATTGGCTCAAGGACTAAGCCCTGGTCCTATTGATGGCGTCTTTGGGGCTAAAACAGAGGCTGCTGTGAGATTTTTCCAAGCACAAAAAGGATTGCCTATTACTGGAGTAGTTGATGTTAATACTTGGTATGCTTTGGGAGTAGATTGCGGAGTAGCACCAATTATACCGCCCCAAGAATATTTTTGTCCTCGTCTAAAACTAAATAGCACTGGTCCGGCAGTAAGGTTTTTACAACAATTATTACAGCAAGCAGGTTACTATAAAGGTACTATTGATGGACAATATGATGCCAGAACAAGACGGGCAGTGCGCCGTTTCCAAAGGGATAAAGGTCTTCCTGTAACAGGTAGAATGGACCGAGATACCTGGGAGGCTATGGGAGTAAGATGTTTTGATGAACCTAAGCCACCCACGGGAGCACCTATTGACACTAAAGTAGGTAAAGGTCTGCGCCATATTTTATATACCAATAGGAAAACATATAACAGAGGCGAAAAAGTAAAAATCAGTTTGATAAAGACAAATGTTACTGATGATGAAGTAAACTTGCGCTATAGAACTAATCAAATAAAGGAAATAACTATATATAGAGGTGGTACCGAAGTATGGGATCTTGCTAAGAATAAGAGCTTTGGAAAATATCCTAGATTAATCACCATCTTTCCTGGAGGAACTCAGTTATCCGATGAAATATGGGATCAGGAAGATAATTCAGGAAATCAAGTACCACCAGGAACGTATACAATTACTGCCGAAAACATAGCCACAAATGTAAAATTATCAACCCAGATACAAATTCGTTAAATATGGAGAAACCAAGAATAAACCAAAACCCTTTACCTCAATATAAAAGGTAAAGGGTTTTCTCTGTCCAGGGAATTTGTACTAGAAATTGAAATACTAAACATCCATAATACAGTATACAATAAAAGTATACAAGATACAATGCTAAAAAAAAGGAAAAATAATAAAATTCCTGCTATAATTTTAAGAAATATAAAAATTTAAAAAATTGAAGAGATTTAGGAAAAGGAGAAGGTGGGTATCTTGGATAACAACACATTTTATCAAAGAGCTATTAATTTAGTAAAGCATGCTTGTGAAAATTTAGACTTAGATGAGGTGACAGAACACATCTTGACGACACCTAAGCGGAGTGTGGAAGTTTCATTTCCAGTACGAATGGATGATGGCTCTGTCCAAGTTTTTAAGGGATGGAGAGTTCTACATACTGATGCCGTAGGTCCTGGAAAGGGAGGGATTCGTTTTCACCCTAACACTAATTTTGCGGAAGTGAAAGCTTTGGCTACTTTAATGACTTGTAAATGTTCGGTAGCTGGACTGCCCTATGGGGGTGCCAAGGGAGGAGTGCAGGTTAATCCTAAAAAATTGTCTCATGGGGAATTGGAAAGAGTGAGTAGAGGTTATATCAGGGCGATAGCACCTCTCTTAGGTATAGATCTAGATATTCCGGCCCCAGATGTGTATACTAATCCCCAAATTATGAGTTGGATGATGGATGAATTTTGTGTAATTAAGGAGCGCCAAGAATATGGTTTTATTACGGGAAAACCCGTAAGCTTAGGAGGTTCTAAAGGACGTACTATTGCTACGGCTTTAGGATGTGTTTATGTAACTAAAGCTGCCTATGAAAGTATGGGAAGAAAGTTAAAAGATGCAACAATCTGTATTCATGGTTATGGAAATGCCGGCAGTATAGCGGCCCGGATGTTTGCTAGGGAAGGGGCGCGCATCATCGCTGTGTGTGATAGCAAATCGGCTATCTACGATCCTCAAGGAATTGATGTGGAACTATCTTTAGAAATAAAGGCTAAAACGGGGTGTCTCCAAAAATATCCCCATGGTAAGCAGATTACACCGGAAGAAGTTTTAGCTATACCTTGTGATATTTTGCTTCCCGCATCTTTAGAGGATTCCATAAATAAAGATAATGTTTCTTGTATCAATACCAGTATGATTTCTGAAATGGCTAATGGTCCTGTGACAGCAGAAGCCGATGAGATTTTGAATGAGAAAGGAATTATGGTTTTACCTGATATTTTAGCTAGTGCCGGCGGTGTTATTGTCAGTTATTTTGAGTGGGTGCAAAATCGTACAGGCTATTATTGGACAGAAGAGGAAGTCAAGGAGCGCATGCAGCAGAAAATAGTTGATGCTTTAAAATCCATTCAGGACTTTAAAGAAGAAAAAGACTTTGCAAGTCTTAGGTCTGCGGCTTTTGGTATAGCAGTTCAAAGGGTAGCAACAGCAATCAAGGCCAGAGGATGGAGTTAATATATACATAGCAAGACCTCGGAAAGGGAAATCCGAGGTCTTTTGTTTTGCAGAAAAATAATAATGTTATGTTATATAGAAAAGATAGTAGTGGGCAGTATGTGGTATAATAAATAAATGTTCCACTATACACAATAACTAACATAATAGTGAGGTGAGATGATGAAAGTAAATAAAATAGTACGTACAGCTATTATCGCTGCACTTTACATAGCAATTACCGTTAGCTTAGCACCTTTCAGCTATGGATTGATACAAGTTCGTGTTTCTGAAGCTTTAACAGTGTTACCTTTTATTTTTCCCGAAAGCATGTGGGGACTTTTCTTAGGATGCCTGATAGCTAATCTTTATGGAGGTTTTGGCTGGATCGATATTGTTTTTGGCAGCTTGGCTACCTTAATAGCAGCTTATCTAACAAGCAAAATGCCTACCAGCATTTTAGCCCCCCTGCCTCCTGTTTTGGTAAATGCCGTGATTATTGGGTTTGTTTTAAAATATGTGCTGGGAGCCCCCCTTTTACTCAGTATGGGCTATGTAGCTGTGGGGCAAATCGTGTCCTGCTATGCCTTAGGCTTACCCCTTCTCTATTTTCTCAAAAAATATAAGAAATTTAAGTGGGACGAATATTGATTTTAAATAATAGAATATATAAAAAGGGTCTACTATCTATAGCTGTAGATCCTTTATTTTTAAGGAATAGTTCTTAATATTAGGGCTTATGAACAATGAGTGGAGGAAAAATATGAATAAATACACTTCGGAAGAGAAATTACATCTTCTAATGTTGCTGGCTTTTTTTCTTGTTCTATTGTGGTCAGGGATTAATCCCCGTGATTTATTTACGTGGTTTTTAGAGGTTCTTCCTGCTATTTTAGGATTAATTGTAGTTTTAGCGACGTATAAAAAGTTTAGATTGACTACCTTATTATATGTATTAATATTTGGCCATGCTTTAATCCTAATTGTCGGCGGTCACTATACATATGCAGAGATGCCCCTTTTCAATTGGCTCAGAGATACTTTCGATTTAAGTAGAAACTATTATGATCGCTTAGGTCATTTTGTGCAAGGTTTTGTTCCCGCTCTTATTGCCAGGGAAATATTAGTGCGCAAGGCTGTTTTACAGCGGGGGAAAATGTTAAATTTTATTATTATCTGTATTTGTTTAGCTATTAGTGCCAGCTATGAATTGATAGAATGGGCCGTAGCAGAGGCTACAGGTACAGCGGCAGAAGCATTTTTAGGCACCCAAGGTGATGTCTGGGATACTCAGTGGGATATGTTTCTAGCTTTGTGCGGTGCCGGTGTGGCCCTGTTATCATTAAGCAAAATTCATGACAAGTTTTTGCAAAGGCTCCAGCAGGATAATACTATTAGTAGCACGAATTCAGGGGAAAATAAGGAGATTTCTTGTTAAGGAGAGGAGCGCTGAAATTTCTTGAACAAGAAAAGATTTTTCCGAGGTTTTATCATAAGTGTTGTAGCCTTAGGCCTCTTGTGGTATCTCTCTCAAGGATCAGAAGTGGAACAGAATAGGGACTTGATTCCCTTTCCTTTAACGCAGAAAAGTGTAGAAGTAGAAAGAATTACTTGTACGGTAGATAAAGATCAAGATGGAATTAGTGATTTAGATGATTTTTTAGTGGGAGGGCGTAAGGAGATAGAAAGAGCACCCCGCTATCGCAGTGCCTATTATCGGGGAGGTTACCCACCGCCGGAGGAAGGAGTCTGTACGGATTTAATCTGGCGTGCTTTCGCAGAAGCAGGATATAATCTCAAGGATATGGTGGATCAAGATATTGCCGAGCATACGGAACTTTATCCGCGGGTAGAAGGTACTCCCGATCCTAATATAGATTTTAGAAGGGTACCTAACCTGGCCGTATTCTTTTCCCGTTATGGTCAGAGTTTAACTACAGAAATTAAGCCGGAAGATGTAGAAAATTTACAGGAATGGCAGGGAGGGGATATTGTAATATATGGACATCCTCTCTGGCATATAGCTCTGGTTTCAGATAAAAGGAGACCCGATGGTGTACCTTATATAATTCATAATGCGGGACCCATACCGGGGGAAGATGATTTGCTGTTAGATTGGCCCTCACCGCTCCTTTATCATTTCAGATTTCCCCAGGAATTAGAGTAAAATGTATAGGGAAGGGCAGATTAATTCTGCTCAAATCAAAGAAAATTATGGACATATGCCAATAATTAATTTACAATGGAAAATGGAGGGCATAAATATTAAGTAAAAATATTAGAGAAATGTTTAGCTTAAATAAGCAACAAGTAATAATTTAGAGGAAGTGGATTGGGAATGAAAACATTTGGACCTATACCTTCCAGAAGGTTAGGACGCAGCTTAGGTATCAATAACATTCACGTCAAATATTGTAGTTTTTCCTGTGTGTATTGCCAAATTGGTGCTACTTTGAAAATGGAAGTAGAGCGTCAGGAGTTCTACAAACCGGAAGAATTGGTACAAGAAGTCAAGGAAAAAGTAGAGAAGCTGAAAGCCAAAAATGACCAAATCGATTATTTAACCTTTGTAGCTGATGGAGAGCCTACCTTGGATGTAAATCTAGGTAAAGAGCTGGAGCTGATGAAACCTTTAGGTATTAAGACTGCGGTAATTACTAATTCAACTCTCTTAACCAGGGAAGATGTGCGAGAAGAATTGTGTAAAGCGGATTGGGTTTCTGTTAAGGTGGATTCGGTGCTGGAGGATGTTTGGCGTAAGGTTGATGTACCTCATCCTAAGCTAAACTTAGGGGAAATTCTCCAGGGTATTAAGAAATTTTCGGAAATGTATCAGGGGACTTTAGTAACAGAAACTATGCTAGTGGATGGTGTCAATGATAATCCAGAAAGCCTAACAGCGACAGCTGAGTTCTTAAAAGGGTTGAAGGGCGTAAAATACCACTATATTTCTGTACCTACCAGGCCACCCGCCAGAAGCTGGGTTAATATCCCTAAAGAAGAAGCTATCAATAGGGCTTATCAGATTTTCAGTGAGAAACTTTCTAATGTAGAGTATTTGATCGGATATGAAGGTAATGTTTTCTCCGACACAGGTAATGTGGAAGAAGATATTTTGAGCATTACGGCAGTTCACCCCATGCGGCAGGATGCTGTACAAGCTTTCCTGGATAAGACGGGGGGAGAATGGCAGATAATTGAAAAACTAGTGCAGGAGAATAAGCTGAAAGAAGTAATATATAAGGATCAGAAATTTTACATGCGACAATTTAAGGTGAAGAAAGAGAACTAAGCGAGAAAGATAGCTGAAATTAATAATTTTAAATGACTTTGTAGAAACTGCGGGCTAGGGTCCGCAGTTTTTCTCATAATAAGCTTAACTATATAGGTGCTATTAAAATTGGATACTTGACGAAAATTAGTTTATCTACTAAACTAAAATCATGGAACAGAGAAAAAATAATTCAACAAAAATAAATCAGACCCAAGATTTCACTAAGGGAAGTAAAAACCTGGGTCGCTTATTTCTCCAATTACGACGCTTAGAACGGAGTCCTCAAGTTTTCGGAGCAGCAGGTCCCCTTACCCCCAGCGAAATACATACTATAGATGCTATTGGCTGTGGAAAAGGGATTTTGATGAGTGAATTAGCTGCCAGTTTAAATGTGACCAAGGGAGCTGTGACCCAAATTGTGAAACGCTTGGAAAAAAAAGAACTTGTCAAACGCTCTCCCCATCCTAAAGATTCCCGCAGTGTCCTGGTTTCCCTGAAAGAAAAGGGGATAAGTGCCTTTGAGGCTCACCAAGAATTACAGTTGGATTTTTACAAGCAGTTACGGACAAAATTAACTCCGGAAGAAATAGAAGTATTTGAAAAAGCTATTGAGAAACTAACGGAATATATGATAAGTAGAGAGTGATAAGATATTTTTTTGGATAAATAGTTTAGCATCTAAACTAAAAAGTGAAGTTTGCAATGATAGTTTAGTTACTAAATTATTGTGCTTTGATTATAGAAAGGAGCTGATGTTTATGTTTAAATAATAAGTTTGAATAATTCTGAAGAGTTAGGATAAGAGGGAGAGAGGTTGATAAGTGTGAAGATAAAAGCAACTATTCTCTGCGAAAATAGTGTGTTTAGCAACCTGGGAGCTATTGCAGAACATGGTTGGGGAATATTTTTAGAAACAGATCAAGGTAATTTTCTGTTTGATACAGGACAGGGGTTGGCCCTTGTTAACAATGCACAAGTATTCAAAAAAGACTTATCCAGCTTGCAAGGAATATTATTGAGTCATCATCATTGTGATCATACGGGAGGGCTTTTGAGTGCTTTAGCAATTACCGGACCTATTGATGTATATGCTCATCCTGGGTTGTTTAAAAAAGGCTATCTTATTCGTACCGGCAGTAAATATATCGGAGTACCTTTTGTTTTCCGCTCCTTAGAGAGTAAAGGTGCAAATTTTAAATTTAACACAGAATTTACTGAAATAGTACCTGGTATGTATCTAACGGGAGAAGTTCCTCGTTTAACTGATTTTGAATGGGGCGACAATGATGTAGTTCTGAAGACCGAAGATGGTTTCATCAAAGATCCTCTTTTAGATGATCAATCTCTGGTTATTGAGACGGAGAAAGGATTGTTGATAATTTTAGGTTGTTCTCACGCAGGAGTAATTAATATTATAAATCATGCGGTCAAACAGGCGGGACAAAATCGTATTTATGCTGTGGTGGGCGGAACCCATCTATGGACTGTAAGTAAGGAACAACAAGAAAAAACCATTCAAGCTTTACAAGAATTTAATATCGAACGGCTTGGTGTTTCTCATTGTACCGGCTTAAAAGTATCAATGCGCTTATGTCAAGAGTTTAAAGAAAAATTTTTCTTCTGTAATGTAGGTACAGTGATTGAGGTGTAATAATCACCTGTATTATGAAGGAGGTTTGTTTTATTATGGAAATGCTAACTCTTTCTCATTGGATCTACATTTTAGTGGTTTTAGCTGTCATTATAGCAATGATTTTTCGTAGAGACATAGTTGTTATTTGCCTTATGGGTATATTTTTCATTGGCTTACAACATACAGGTTCTATTGTCAGTAGTACACAAATAGTTTTTAAAGCTCTCCTGACTGCGGGTAAAGAATTCTTTGGGATAATACTTATTTTTGCATTAATGGTCGCCATGCTTAACTCATTAAAACCTATTGGGGCAGATAAATTAATGGTATTACCAGCAAAAAAGTTCATGAAAAATCCGACTATTGCGTTTTTTTCATTGGGTATCATCGTATATGTAGCATCATTGTTTTTCTGGCCAACTCCTGCCATGGTTTTAATTGGCCCAATTCTAATTCCTATTGCCATTAATGCTGGTCTTCCTGCTATGGCTTTTAATATTATGAGTAACGGTATGGCCTTATCAGGAGATTTAGTATTACAAGCAGCACCTAATATTACAGCAAAAGCTGGTGGTATAGAAGTAACTTCCATGTTAACGAAAGGTGGCATCTTATCTATAATAGTGGGTTTAACAGCTATGGTAGTAGCTTATATTATGCTTAGAAAAGATTTTAAATTATCAAAAGAAAACATGAATGCAAGCGTTGAATCTGCAGCAACTACAGAAGATGTTGAAAAAACGCCTTTAGGAATATTTTTTGCTATTGCTGTACCCGTTGTTCTTGGGATAGTAATATTAACAATGGTTTTAGAGAATATAAAAGGTGACGGTTCCACAGCTCTATTGGGTGGAACGGCTGTAATAATACTGCTTATATCTACTATTACACAATATAAAGGCAAAGCTCTTGAAAAAGTTATTGAATTTCTAAAAGACGGACTTTTATTTGCAACCAAGATTTTTGCTCCCATTATTCCTATAATAGGTTTTTTCTTCTTAGGTGGAAATGAAGTTTCAATGATTCTAGGAGAAGGTGCTCCTAAACTTCTCTTTGATATTGGGCACGCAGTCGCTAATGCTATTCCTTTAAATAAAACTGCTTTATGTTTTGGCAATCTAATAATTGGGTTAATAACAGGTCTGGATGGTTCTGGATTTTCGGGACTGCCTCTTGTGGGAGGATTAGCAAGTGCTCTTGCTGCTCCAGCTGGTATTAATATTTCTACTATGGCTGCTATTGGTCAAATGGGTGCTATTTGGTCGGGTGGAGGTACACTAATGGCATGGGCCTTTGGTCTTGTTGTGGCAGCAGGTGTTGCTAATGTAAAACCTATTGATTTAGCAAGAAAGAATTTCATCCCTGTTATGAGTGGCTTATTAATAGCAACTATTTTTGCTATATTTTTCTTATAAATTTATTATAAAAGAGAGGGGTATTTAATTATGAAAGCTAAAGTAACGGTGCTTTGCGAGAACAGTGTTTTTAGTAATATAGGAGCCATGGCTGAACATGGCTGGTCTGCTTTTATTGAAACAGATCAAGGTAATTTTCTCTTTGATACCGGGCAAGGGAAAGCTTTAATTAACAATGCTAACTATTTCAAAAAGGATTTATCGTCTACTAAAGGGATAATTATTAGTCATCACCATATTGACCATACCGGAGGCCTTTTGAGTGCCTTAGCAGCTACAGGTCCCAAGAATATATATTCTCATCCTGATTTGTTTAAAGAAAGTTATCTTACCCGCAGCGGCAGTCCTAAATATATTGGAATTCCCTTTGCTAAAATTGCTTTAGAGTCCAAAGGTGCAAACTTTATATTTAATAGAGAGTTTACTGAAATAGCTCCAGGAATGTATTTAACAGGAGAAGTGCCCCGTTTAAATGATTTTGAATTTGGAGACAAAGATCAGGTTATTTTAACGGAAAAAGGATTTGTGAGAGATCCTCTCTTAGATGATCAATCAATTATTATTGAGACAGAAAAAGGCTTATTTGTTATTTTGGGGTGCTCCCACGCCGGGATTATCAATATCTTGAATTATGCTATTGAGAAAACAGGTCAAAATCATATTCATACCGTTATTGGCGGTACTCATCTCGGTCCGGTCAGTGATGAGCAGAGGGAAAAAAGTATAAAAGCTCTCAAAGAATTCGATATTGAACGCATCGGGGTTTCCCATTGCACGGGATTAAAGGCAGCTATGAGGTTATCCCAAGAATTTGGGGATAAATTTTTCTTTTGTAATGTGGGGACAGTTGTGGAAGCATAATATATAAATGATATGAAAACACAAAAAGCCGCGTTAGCGGCTTTTTGACTATTTTCTAAAATAACGCATGATACCTAGTTTAAGGCCATGAGCCACTATGAGGCGGTATTCAGGCATCAGGAGTCTGGCTTCATTCAAGGAATTGGTGTGAAAACCGCATTCCATGATGACGGCAGGCATGTTGGTACCGCGCAGGACTCCGTAATAATCATCAGTTTTGCGGGAATTCCATCTGAAGCGAGCTCCCCGATTAGGTTCCCCGGTGATGAGAGTATATTCTTCGATAATGCTGTGGGCTAATTTCTTGCTCTCTTTTAGGGGATTAAGGGAATAAAATGCCGTTGCTCCCCGGACAGCAGGATCGCCACAGGCATCAGTATGGATAGAAATAAAGATATCGGCTTGGGCTTTCTCGGCAATGTGGCAGCGTTCTGCAAGGGACAAGGTCATATCTTTATCTCTAGTTAAGATTATTTTTGCTCCCGTATCTAATAGGGCATGTCTAAGCTTTAAAGCAATATCCAAGACTCCATCGGCTTCAACGTACAGGCCGCTGTAGCCTTTGTTGTAGCGATCTTTACCGCCATGGCCGGGGTCCAGACAGATTATTTTGTCTTGTAATGTGCGGTTGTAGATGTTGATAGGGAAGTTGTGTCCCGGATCTTTTTTTATGTAAAGGTTCTCGTTATTAGCAAACATAAGTTGTGTACCTCCTTAAGGTAAGAGCTGGAGAATGTCCAGCAGTGAAGCGGCCTTTAGACCGGCAAATATGGCAACTAGAATCAGGAGTATCTTGATAATAAGCTTGAAATTGTTGAGCAGGAAGGTTTCGGAATTCATGCTTTTCCAGGCTTCCAATTCTTTTATTTTTTCTTTACGTTCTTTTTCTTTGTCACGACGGAGGTTTTCAAAACCTAAAGTTAAGTAATCGATCTTTTCTAGAATCATTTTTACATAGAGTTTTGTTTCTTTTTCATCAGCCTTGATATTAGCGATATCCTGGCGATTTATTTCGATTTGTTCAGCATGGGTTTTCAAGATTTCTTTCAGGTTCTCTACTTTATCACAGTTTTTGCAGGGATCTGGTGTTGTCATAGGTGAGCCTCCTTCGTAGGGGAAA
>JAHDSB010000087.1 GCA_018433015.1 Clostridia bacterium
CCGGGAGTTTCATATGTCACATAGACTTTCGGAGTATCGGCAAAGACCTTGAGATACCGCTTCCAGGGAGTCTCCTGGGGAATAGAAAGAAAATAGTTGGTTACTTTCTGTCCTGTAAATCCGGGGCCTGTATAGATGTGCAAGGATTTATTATTAATATTATCGTGGGCCAGAAAACCTTCCCATACTCCCTCCGCAACTAGCAGTTCCTCTTCAATTGTGTAGACATCATCCTGTTGCTTATTTAACTTTTCTACAAAAGTATCCATCTTATCAGGATAAGGCAACTATCTCACCTCCAGGGTGACAGCACCTAATACGGGAACTTCTTCCGCTTCTAAGGGGAGATTGTTTACTTCACCATTTAACACTAATCCTGAATAGTCTATTACCCCAGGAGTATTAAGTAACAAACTGCCAATTCTGGCATAGCTCACATAGGTATCTGCAAAAGCTAATTCCTGTAAATATGCTTGAATCGTCTTCGTATAGAGGTCCTGCACTTTTTGTATGGAATAACCGCTGGCCAGCCGGACCTGTGCTCTAATGTTAATCTCTTTGCCAGTGGCTGATGCCACGGAAATACTGGCACCAATGGGTTTAACTATTTCAATATGTTCAGCTACAGCTTGCACTAACTCCTCACCTGCAGGATATTTGCGGGAGTCTATGATAATTACCTTCACCGTTCCCGCCCCATTCCAGAGGGGTACTACCTGCACATCTCCTACTCCATCCACTTCCAGAGCCCAGTTCTTATAGTCCGCTTTATTTCCGCTGGTTCCCGGAGCCTGTACCTTAGATAAAAAACGGGCTAACAAGCGTTCATCATCTTCTTCATCACTGCCACCGCTGGTGGCATCTTCATTCCTTACCCCCGTAATGCCTACAAGGGGTGTTATCAGAAAATCAATAACCCCTACTATTACATTTCCCTGACTCCCCGCTTCGGCGGCTTCAACATTTACCAGCACATAACCCTCACTAGAGATAACTTCCTCCCTCAAGGTAATAAACTCTACCGCCTTACTTCCTGCTAGCTCATCAGCCGTAGTACTCACCCTTATACCAGCAGGTATTACTGTACCCTCACTGCCGGAAAACTTCACCTGACCTTTAGCTTTCGTGGCTTCCCTGCGCTTCAGGCCATGTTCTTCACAGCGATAATCCAGATAAGGGCCAAAGGTAGTTCTGGCAAAACCTCTCTGTAAATATTCTCCCATCTCTATTTTTAATTGGGCCACCTCCGCCGCCACAGGAGCCAGAGCATCCCAGATATAGCTTCCTTCGCTTTTATCAATATCGGCAGGAATCTTAGAGAGCATGCGTTTCATAATCTGCTCTTCCCTTTCTTCCTGCAAGAAATCCGGTAATTCCATAAATTATCACCACCTTATAGATAAAGTGAAACTTGCCAATTCATTGGCTTAGTTAAACCAATCAGGTAGTTACTGTCCGTTTTCCTTCCATACTAGCTTTTAATTTACAGACAGTTACTACGTGATAAAGTGAAACTTGCCAATTCATTAGCCTAGTTGAACCAATCAGGTAGTTACTGTCCGTTTTCCTTCCATACTAGCTTTTAATTTACAGACAGTTACTACGCGATAAAGTGAAACTTGCCAATTCATTGGCTTAGTTAAACCAATCAGGTAATTACTGTTCGTTCTCTGAATTATTCAGCTATCATATTACGAACAGTTATTGCGTGATAAAGAAGAGAAGGCAAATTATTTTACCTTCTCTTTTCCTTACTACAACTAACCAACTATGCTTAACAAGCATTAGCTATGATATCCCCTAATTTCAGGGCTACAATGCTAGAAGTCTGTTGAGCTAATTTCTCCACATCAGCCTCATTCTTAACTTCTAACTGAGCTTTTACCGCTCCATCCATATATACATTTACTTGCGTATTAGATTTATGTCCACTTACTTGGCTGAGATTAAACTGTTTATTACCTGCGTTATATAACTCCATGCCTCTAGGCTGAAGTGATAAAAGTTTATCCTTGTTAGAAGCATTGAAGCTCTGCCGTAATTTTGTTCCCACATCTTGATAGTATTTTATATCTCCCAATACATCAGAAGAATTAACCTTTTTTCCAGGGGAATTGTCAATTAGGTTATTCATTTTCAGTCCGTGATCTACACCTCTGAACATGGAAGGTTGATATTTATCCTGATCGGAGAAATAGTTTAAATCCATAGGTTCAAAATCATCTATAATCTCAGAAATTTTTTTGCTTATAAAAGACCCAAACTTATCTATTCCTTTGTTTATAAGAGGAGATGCAACGACTAAAGCACCTGCTAATAGTGCAGGCCAAGCAGCTACCCCCGCTCCAATTAAAGCTGTAGTAACGCTAATTCCTGTTCCAAAGAGAGCTGCGCCATCATTAGAATTGGAAGAACCTCTCCCTATTGATAAGGATTCCATTTTCTCCCCCAGATCCCCTAATGCTGTTTCTAGGGATACTATATAAGGATCGATCCTTTTAAAAGTATCATCAATAACTGACTGAAATTGTGCTATAGAGCCTTGGAGTTTTCCCGCAAATCCTTCCGTAAATCCAGTTAAAACTGAATCTAATTTATTTAAAAACTTTGCTGAGTTGTCTGTTAAGAACTTAGCTCTTATTCCTCCGGTCTCCGATAGGGGCATTTTCTTTAAAGATTCTATAGAAATTAGACTGTCAGTTGCTCTAACCATAGGAGGATACTCTTTGGCATCTAGACTATTATTCTGCAATCTACTTCCTACATCTTGGAAGTATTTTGAACCACCAAATATTTCATAAGACTCGGCCTTCCTCAGCTGCATATCTTTAGCCCCAGCCTTACCTTTTCTCCGATCCTCTATTACACCATGAACCATGGAAGGGCGAAAATCAGCTTCAGCAAGAGACTGAAAAGAATTAGCCTCTTTAATCTTAGAAATTAATTTATCAGTTCCGCCTATTATAAGAGGAATAGCTGTAATGAGAGCTCCTGCTATTGCTGCCAGAGGTGCATTAAAGGGCAATAAAGTAATCATAACGCTCACTCCTGCCTCAAAGAAGGGCATGGTTTCTTTCATTTCTTGTACAAGTCCCTTACCCTTCTTACTATCATTTGCCGAGTACATTACTGTTTCCTCAAATTTTTTACCCAGATCCCCCAGGGCAGTTTGCAACCCTACTATATAGGGATCAATTCTTGTAAAAGCATCATCTATAACTTTTCTATGTTCCCCTATGAAACCTGTAAGGTTTCCCACAAAACTCTCCCTAAATCCAGCTAAAACCGAGTCTACCTTATTTATAAACCTGGCTGAATTAAATATCGGGGACCTAGCTCTTTCTTCCTTAATTACAGTTAATCTGTTTCCCCCAACTCCTCCTATTATATTCAGAGGGGTCTCTAATATCTTCTTTCTCTTCACACTTATACTTTCTAACAAGTTGTTTATTTTTTCTAGAGAAGCACATACATTAGAGAGGCCCTTACCAGGGCTACTCTTTAAGGTTTTATTAAACAACTTTGCGCGCTTTTCCGTACGGGCCACCATCTTATCTAAGGTTCTCACTTTTTTTGTTGCCGTACCGTAAGCGCTAGCATCAACAGCCAGAACTAACGTATTATTTTCTCCCACTATATTTCACCTCCCTCTCCGCTTTTGCTTGAGCTTCCAGCTCTACTTCCGTGCTGGCCAACAAGAAAAGCTGTTCTCCTCGGGGGAGATTCCAGAAAGCTCCGGGGCGCAGGTGATGCTTTACCCACATGGTGTAAAGCATCCCAGCCAGACCCCCGGATTTAATTAGTTTTTTATATCAGACAAATCCGTATTAAAGCCACTTAAGTCCAGGACCACATCGCCTAGGGCATCGATTTCCCCGGCTAAGAGAATCCTCTTCACTACCTCTTCTCCACTGCTGGCTTTAAATTTTTCCAGGAGCTTAGCATTACCCCATTCAGGTTTCACCGTGGCCGTGACGATTAACGAGACATTAAAGCGCTCTTCGTCGATTCGCTCCATAACCTTGCCCCGCTTTTCCTTGCGTTCTGTGCATTTCTCCCTGATGGTATAGACCTGCTTACCTGTAAGTCCCCGCAGTGTAATGGGTATGCCTAAGCGTGGCATGGTTACTGTGCGTTCCGGGATAGTATCGGCCTCCAGGAGCCTCTGTAAAACTTGTTCTTCCGTCATATTTTCAACATCCATTAAGCTTCCTCCTTAGTCTGCCACAATAGGGTCTAAGAGTTCATATCCTTCAAAAGTAAAGGGTACTTCTTCCGTAACTTCTTCCCCTGCCGTCCAGTTGGCTAATTGCAAGCGATCGGCCATAACATTCTTCAATCTGATCCGCTCGAAACCGTAGCTTTCCGGATCATCCAGTTTGCTGATAATTTCAAATTTAGCGAATCCTCTTTGTACCATGGCACTGCTGACTTTGAAGCCGCTCATGGTGCCACTGCCTTTCAGAGGACCCCTCTTATGCTTAACCCAGGGTTGTTCGTCGGAACCACAACATAAGTTGAGCTCCCTTTTCTGAATTTCCACATTGGCTTCTAAATGATTTAAATTAGATTGCCATTCCCCTTCTATCATAATCTGTCCATAAGAACCTAAGATTGTTCTACTAGCATCTAATGCCATTGACATTCCCTCCTCTTAGTGAATAATACCTGTACCAAAGATTTTTTCCATGCTATCGATTAATCTAGCATCCCACTTCCAATAAAATTCATCGGCCTCTGCGGCAGCTTGCCGTTCTGTATCTACCTCTACCGTGAAATCATTAGCAATCAGGGTAGGTGCTAAGGCTTCAAAATAATTTTTAATGGCCGATAATACGGCGGCTTGACCATCTTCGTTATTGATAACTTTTCCGATATAGCTATCCTGGGCAGTTTTAGCTGTATCTGTGGCGATAGCATCCATAATGCGTACCCCTTTGATCTTCTTAAAGGAGTTATTTTGTCCTTCCCGCAAGCTGGTGAGGGTGTTGATGCCTTGCTCAATGATGACTTTCTCTCCATCGTGAACCAGAACTAGAGTTCCTGCTTGCAAGGCAGCGGTAATTTGACTGTGGGTTAAGCGAGGTACTGTATCCTCAAAGGGCATCACGGCATAAGTTAGGCTTTCTTTCAAAGCCTGCCCTGCTGCCTTTCCTGCCACACAGCAAGCTACTTTAGCACTGGAGTACCATACTCCTGCCAATTTAGCACTTACCCCCACATTGACCATTCCTTCATGATTGAAACCGGCGGAACGGCTGTTAGCATTAGCTATATCCTTATCTTCTTCCGTAGAACCGCCCACAAAGGCCGTGATCATCTTGCCTTCACGACGTAACCTTTCCACCCAAGCTTTTACAGAAGCTTGCAGAGAACTATCCGTTACTCCGTCTAAAGTAAAGACATTGAAATCATAAGGTTCCAAAGCACTCATAGCCGCTACATACAGGGCATTAGTGATATTAGCTGTTCCGGCATTACCACCGACGAGTTCTTGCCCATTGATGCTGGCTAAAGTAGCATTGCCATCAGCAATCTTTACAGCCTCCAACCATTTGTTATTCTTATCCTCATTAATAGCCGCAAGGGCATTGGCCAAGACATCTGCACCTTTGGCAAAAGTAAACTCATACAGTTTCTTAGCTCCTTCATAAAGAACCAGATCCTGTTTAGTATCATCCAAAGCATTGTCGCGGACAGTAACCTTGAAGTCTTTATCCGTCTCAAACATAGTAGTCAAAGTTAAAACATCAGCTTCCGCCTCATCCTTTAAAGTAAGGGTAGCCTGGGCTGCAGCTTCATCTATCATTCTGTAGGCTAAAACCTTTTTGGGTCCGCCTAAGAGGGCTAATCTGATGCATTCATACGCACTAAGCTCTTCCCTTACCTCGTCTCCGTAAGTGTCTATCAATTCCTTTTCACTGGTTATTTCTACAACTTCCTGGACCGGACCCCAGTTAGCTTTGACGGGAAGAGCTACTACTCCTCGAGTCCCTGAGCTAATAGTATCCTGAGCTGCCCCGATAAAGTTCATATAGAATCCGGGACGTACCGGTTTATCTGTTTGTGACCAAACACCTTTTGCCATAATTACTTCACCTTCCTATTTAAAAATATTCTTATTGCTTTCTTAACTTCAACTACACTCAATTCCTGGCCCGGATTATCATAGAGGGCACCTATGACTATTTCCGGGTGAACATGAAAAAGAGCCTGAGCATCTTCTAACAACTCAGACCGGGTATACTTAGTTTCTTCTCTTTTGGCAACCAAAAACTATCCACCTCCCTTGAACTTCCCTGTACTATAGATTTTCTGCAGAAGAGGTCCCTGGGGGGACGTTCGTTTGTTCTTTCTGGTCAAAGTAACAGTTATTTGCCCCTCCTGAAAAGCATCTTTTGTAAAATCTCCTTTTGTCTCCGTCACCGTCAAATATTCCCGGGCTTCGGGATTTAAAGGAAGCTTCACGGCCTGCTTCAATCCCTCCATGAGCTGACCGGCCCCGGTGATTTCTGTTGGGGGAGAAGAGGCTAACACATGACAGATATAGGTTTTACTAAGCTGATAGAGGGACGTGTTGATATCTGCTATATCCCAGCTTTGGGTACGCCATAGGACAGCGGGTTTTTGATAACCCAAAGGCCAGCCCTCGCTGTAGATGGACCAAGGATCCCCCAGGATCTGACGGGACCAGGCCATAAGCACCGCTACCCAAGGATCATCTTCCCCAGCTACCCCCTGGTCTAAAGGTTCTCCAGCCGTAACACTAAAGCGCAATCCTCTAGTTAACAATTTATCCTGCTGGACTGTGTCTTTACCTACCGACCCTTGATAATAGCACGTAAAGCTACCACCATCTTCTGTGGTTAATTGCTGTCCCCCTAAGGCAGCTTGGATCTGGCGGACCAGGCTATCCACAGCTCCAAAAGACGCCTCTTTATTTACATAGGGCCAGATCTCAAAATTTCGTTCATACCCTAGCCAGCTAACTTGCCTTTTTTCCTCCCCCCTACATATCACCAGATAAGGGGTGGTAGTACTATCCTCCACAGTATGGGGTTCAAAAACTCTGCCTGCTAGGTCCGGCATCTTATTTACCAACTGCTCTTTAATGGCTTGTCTCATTGCAATATTTATTCACCCCCTCCTAACTTTTTTTGTAATGGAAGTGCACTTTTTCTCCTCACCTCCTTAGACATGAAGGACAAGAAGGATTAAAACACACAAAGAAAAAAGGAACCTTTAAGTTCCCTGCATGTGCCTGATCTTATTTCCCCTTCTATATAATATATGTACTTTTTAGCTCCCTAAAATTAGGTTCTTTATAAAACTTTTTTCTTAAACCTTTATAAGATATAATTAAGTATAATATTTCTATTTTTTCGATTATTTGTAGAAAGGAAGTTGTATATGTCTAATGAAGAGAAAATCCTGCAAATGTTGAGTAATATTGAACAACACCTAAATGAACAAGCTACAGTATTAAATGAACATACTCAGCTGTTATATGCCATGACACAACAGGTAGATGAGAACATAAAGCATATCAATTCCCTGGTAGAGGGTCTGAGTCAAAATACCGGCATTCTTAAACGGGTAGTGGATATTCAAGATCGTCAGGGAAAAATCTTAGAGCGCCTTGCTTACCGTTCCTTCGAACATGAATCAGACCTTTTAAATCTCAAAAATAAACTTAACTAAAGAAAAACACCTTCTCAAATCAAAATCAATTTCTGATTTAAGGAGGTGTTTTTATTGCCCATATACTATCAATTACATTTTCTCTTTTATTTTTGCTAAGAGCCTCGCCACTACACTAGCTAGTTCATATCTGGATACACCTTTGGCTCCTTGGAAAGTATCATCGGGATAGCCGGACATGAAGCCTGCCTCAGTTACGTCCTTTACTGCTTCATAAGCCCAATGGTCTTCCGGTACATCTTTATATAAAGGAAATTGTTCCTGTAGTTCCTTCAGGAGTCTGGTCCAAGGGAAGCCGTCTCCCGGGCATTTTCCTTTATTAATACTATCAATCCTGTAGTGTCCAATTATAGTTTCTTCACTTATCTCTAAATGAAATTTTTCTATCAACATTTTATGGAGGGCCAAAGTAGCTTGAAACTGAGGTTCCGGCATGGTTTCCCCGGAGAATCCCTCATGTTCTATGCCAATAGTATAATAGTTGGGATTCAAGCCTGGTATCAGTAAAGACCACGAAGGGTTATTAACCTTGCCGGCATGCCAGGCCACATTGTCTAGGGAAACGTATTGATGAATCTCTCCCTTTTTTCCCACGCCGAAATGGGCACTAGCCCCGCTCTCCCTGCTACTAAACCAGGCGTCGGTCCCTTGCAGGCTTCCTTCCATAATATGGTCTACAATAGCAAGTACTTGATATTCTCTTCTGCCTGTGGTTCCTCGAGGTAGACCATAATTAGGTGAGCCTACCCACTTTATTTCCAATTCATTACTCACAAATATACACCGCCCTATATAACAGAATGACTATTAATAATTAAGTAGTGATATGAAATCCACGAGTCATTCTATTATATGAAAAAGGGTGGTTATTCTCTCCACTTAAATCATTTTAGCCAATTTCAAGCCCCAAGCCTCAGCAGCGTTTTGGAAATTTTCTGTATCCCCGTCAACAGTGAAACTATCGGCGATAATTTCTGCTTCGCATTCTTTGAGTTTATCTTCTAAGATCTTTACTGCTTCACAAAAAGTGTCGGGATACATATCACTATCACCGGTACCAAACACCGCTACATTCTTTCCTTTAAAATGTTCTACGGCCATTTCACCATAGAAGGGCTGGAAATCGTCCTGAAGCTCCCCCAGGCCCCACGTGGAGCAACCTAGTAAAATTAAATCATAATTTGATAGTTCATTAATATCTGCATTAATTACATTCTTTATTGTTACATCCTTACCCCCCTTCTCTAAGCCCTTTTTTATTTCTTCTGAGATAATTTCCGTATTCCCTGTGGTAGAACCGTAAATTATTATAGTTTTACTCATCTAAAGCTCCTCCTTTTTTGATCTTTATTTATGTAAAGGACTGCTCATCTAAGCGTCTTGTGCATTAACATGTAAAATGTAGTCTATTAGATGAATGTCCCTTATGACATATTGATTATTAACACATAATCCCTTGTATTTTACTTAATTTCCTTTTTCACCATAATAACTAATTTTCCATTCTCTAAAATACTTTTCACTTGGTGAAATCAAGATAAAAACACCGTAATTTTGGATAAGATTTTTTTTGGTAATTAATTATAATTAA
>JAHDSB010000159.1 GCA_018433015.1 Clostridia bacterium
ATACTTTTTTACCAAAGCCATAAAAGCTTCTAGCCTTTCATCACCCTCCACAATTCTTGCTTTACCAAAAGCAATAACACTACGGAAATAAGTAGTATACTCTTTACTTACTACCGTATCTTCATCTATTACTGAAAAAGACACTTTTGAATATTTGGCTATGGCATCAATTTTATGTCCAGCTTTTGCATGCATATTTCACTGTATACTACCACCGCTCAAATCAAACTCCGAAGTAACCTCTCTCCCTTCAGCATTAAAAAGTGTTATCTTATCTAAAAGCACAGGGCCTATTTGGGCATCATTATCAACTTCAGTGTATTCTAAAAAAACCTTTTGTTTTGGAACATCAATTTCGTATTCATGATTTATATCTAAAGTGAATTTAACTGTAGTGATTTTTCCAAAAGTGTTTCGCCCTATTAAAAGCAGATATTTTTGATTGCTAATCTCTACAATCCCATTACGGAAACTACCACTTCCATGAGAGGAGCGAGATATCTTATACCTCCCTGTAATACTTCTATTTAAAAGAACATAACCTATTTCTTCGTCTACCTCCATTGGAATATAGGTAAGGTTTCCGAGTGTAATAGAATCATATAAGGTAATATTATGTGAATACGCAACACTTTGTCCCCTATTAAGCCATTCATCAATGCAAGTTTTTAAATTGCTACAATCTTCTTTTACGGGAAAGGAAAAATGATAACCGACTGCCGCTACAATAACCAACAGTATCACCGATATATAGATTGTCAATTTTTTCATAATTATATCCTCCAACAATTTATATAAATAATCTGTAATTCAATTTTTCTGAACTGCTTAAGTTCATTAACACCAATTCATTTTCAGAGCAATATCATGCCTAATAAACATATTAACACATATGGCTCATATTGGTTACTTCACTATACAAGCCGTTCCAGACACCCAGTTCTAAACCCTTGACATCAACACTACGCACTCCACATATATTGTGGAGACAACTGGACTATTTATTGATTTTATTTCCAGATATTTTCTAGTGGGATTATTTTCATAAGGCATATCTCATCACCCATTTTTATACTTTTTAGCAGCTCTACATCTACTTTACACTCAAAAGCTTTTTCAAAAAGAACTTTACTATACCCAGTCGTACATTGACACCATGTATCGGTATCTAATCTCTCTACATCCGCAAGCATTGGACATGGACAAAAAGGAAATCGCAAATAAAGCTCCCCATTTACACAAAACAGGCCAGCTGCTTTTGCTTTGTCCAAATTTCCGAACTCCTCCATATTTGACGATAATTCTACTAGTTCTTTCACCAGTGCTAATTTTTCATCCATTCCATATCCGCACTGACAGTGCCTTCTAATATAATTAACAGCTGACTTATCAAAATGATTTTCTAATCTCTTCATTGTAGACTTTACCCATTTCGGATTATCCTCCGTTCTAGCCAACTCATCTTTTCCATATACTATTTTTCTTGCTGTTTCATCATTACTTGCGCTTTTAACAGCTCCATAGATTACCTGTTCCTGTATTTTCCTTATATCAAACATACTAAAAAACCTCCATTTTTCTTGTTTTATATGGATGTGAAGTCTGAATTTAAGTCATACTTGATCCAGTCCTGCAGTTTACTGTAATAGTTCGTATATGTACCGTTTTGTTTGTATTACTTTTAAAAACACAAAATCACACAAAAACAGACTCCTTTCAAGTCGAACTATATCCCTGTAATAGTTCTCATTATAGAAAAAAGTCTGTTTGATTACTTCTGAATTCTTGCTCTATTTTATCGGTATACATAAATCCATTACAACATGCATGTTTTGTCTGTCAATGTCTCGGTAAATGTTCAATCCATATCTTTTATCCATTTCATAGCCGCTGTCTGCCAGCCAAATATTAAATACACCCTGAAAAGCCACAAAAATATCTTGCATCAATCCATCAAAGCGGTAAAATGCAAATTTACCTCCTTGAATAGATATAACATTATCGAGGGAACAATTTTTATCAACTGTCATGCATATATCATATAAGCATTGTTCTACACTTGTAATGGATGGGTCATCATAGAACCTTTCAATCAAAGGCGTATCTTCCTTAGAATAATCTTTATATTTTTCTGTGAAATCACACCAATTTTTCCCCAGTTCAATATAATTTCCAATATGTCTTTCGTGGATAACCACGAAATTATCCAGTTCCTTTATTATAATCTGTTGATCATATTCCTCAAATGATTGAAACCTGGCAACCTTGTCCGTGTAAAAGGGATGAGGTACACATGTTGTATTCATAGCCTTTCGAAATTCTGCAGGAGAAATATTATGGTGCTTCTTAAATGCTGAACTATAATTTGATGAACTGTATCCATAATCAACGCCAATATCTGTAATAGATTTATCTCTTTCAAGCTTGAGCCTTAAAGCACTTTGTTCCATTTTTAAACGTTTGATAAAGGCATAGAGACTTACTCCTGTTTCTTCCTTGAAAATTCTGCTAAAGTGATATTTTGACAGCTGACAATAATCTGCAACATCTTCAATCGAAATCTCCTCGTCTAAATGTCGTATGATGTAATCAATACTTTCATTTACCAATTTCTTTGTAATCATATTACATAACTCCTCTTTCTTTCTGCAATTCCACTTTTACTTTTTAAGTTCTTGGCATAAAAACCATCCCTATGGTAAATTACCCCACTTGTGTTATATGTGGTGCAATAATGATAACCATCGAAACTGGTACCCCCTTAGCATCAGGGTATAATTTCAATAATTTCTACTCTCAATCCTTCTTTTTTTAAATTAGTTATACTGATTATAGCATTGCAACTCTCATTTATCGAAGTTTAATTTAGTAAAGACAAAAGCTGCTAAAACTAAAACCCTCAGCATATCACACATACTGAGGGCTTTAGTTTTAGCAGCTTTTCAGTAGAAACCATTTTCTACAGTTCTAAGTTTTTCAAGAATCCCTTATAAAATTTGTTATATTATTTCAGTTGTTCTAAGGAACAATTCCTTACTCTAAACACATGCTCACAAAGAATATCTATATCCTCGTTATTGTGGCTGGTTAGAAATATTGATTTACCTTCTTTATTTAAATTTTTTAATAGGGTTCTGATATTTTCTACACTGTCAACGTCTAAACCATTAAAAGGCTCATCAAGCAATAATATATCTTGATCTTCCATGATTGCTTGCGCAATAGCCAATTTCTGCTTCATTCCAAGAGAGTAGTTCTTAACCTTTTGCGTTATAGTATGACTAAGTCCTACCTTTTCCAAAGTCTCTTTTATCTTTTCATCGGATATCTTTTTGTATTGCAGCTAAATACTTCAAGTTTTCAAACCCCGTTTTATCACCTAAGTATCCTGGCTTATCCAAAATAATTCCAAAGTTTTCAGGAAACCTTTTGTTCTTTCCAAGCTCTTCGCCATTTACAAAGATACTTCCCTGATCTGGAAAAACAAAACCGCACATCATTTTAAAAAGCACTGATTTTCCGGAACCATTATGGCCCACTATTCCATATATCTTTCCCTTTTTTGCGGTTTTTCTTTGACATTAACAGAGATATCGATCTGGTTATCCATGGCATATTTGATTAGCCATGAAAATAACCTGTTCTCGAATTAACTACTACATAAGGAACATCAGAACCATCTATTTCAATATAGACTTGGTATAGATCATCTTGTAGATGCTCGATATGGCTTATTTTTTCATTGTAATTATTAAACAAATCAGTAGCCACTAAATCCTGCCAGTTATCAGGGATAGGTGCATTGAAGGTTAGATACTGGGCAAAACTTTGCATATCATCCACTGTGCCACCAGTATCTATATATTCTTGATAAACCTCATCTATATTAACCTCATTTAGGAAGGTTTCAGTCCACTTGATTTTTTCAGCTTCCGGTTTCTTATCTTGCCCATGCAAAATATAATCTTTAGTTTTTTGGGTAATATCACTGTTATCCGGAGTGTTTTCATTTGCATCTGCATTATTTTCTGTAGTGTTTTTTTCATCTTCCAACTTACTATTAGTAGTTTTAGATTGTGTACTATTAAAAGTATCATCTGTTAATTGGTTTACTTTCATTTTAGAATCATCACTAGAACACCCAATAATAAAGAAACTAGTTAAAATTAGAAACAAGAACAGTTTTTTAAAAATAGTCATTATTAGATCCTTTCGCCTCCCCTTAGAACCACAACGTGTCATATTATAACACAAGCATAATTACTTGTCTGTCTTATGGCTTTGACTCGTAAAGACAAAAAAAGCACCTAACCTTAGCCAGATGCCTTTTAGAGAACGCTGGAACAGCAGATTTCCTGAATTTCAAAGCAGAAGACGATTGTATTATGCAATCGTCTTCTGCCATAGAGAATTAGACTACTATTTAATTACCAGAGTCCAATTACCATTTACCACAAAGCGCGGCCAGCCCACGTTAAACTCAGCATTTTTCAATTTTTCGTCAAAAGTTATCTGCATAGTGCAAACATTATCTTGCCAAAGGCTTTCGCCGCTTTGTACAGCTTTACTGTAAAGGTTGGCTTCTCTAACAGCAACCTCTGCCGCATCTCCCGTGTTTAAAGCGAATTTTAATTCTGCTGTTGTGGGGGAAGTTCTTTTAATACTTTGTAAAACTATTTTTTGCAATTTCAGGTCGATTTCCCGGTCGATCCTTTTTTCTTCGTTCACCTCCGGAATTGCCACAGCAAAACTACCAAAGTCCTTTTCATATCCAACAACCAGACTAGGAATTTTCAGTTCAATTTCTTTGCCGGCAGGAACCTGAGATTCAAATTGGGTGATGGGTCTGCCAACAGCGTTTTTAACTTTGTTATAAGTATAAGTGTTTTTCTCATTGTCATACCCAAGGAGAGGATTGGTCATGGAGGAACTGCCACTACTGATGCTACCCTTTTCTTCATTTTTAAACATTCTTTCCACTTTTTTGTGCGCAGGTTCACCAATGTTTACCAGCTTTAAGTCTTTATCAGTAAAACTCGTTAAAATCTGCACACCTTGGTCAGTTTTTTTGTAACCAATGTTTACCCATTCAATATTTGTCTCTTCGGCAGGTTTAATCTCATCTTTGCCAACTACAGGTACACCTTCTGACAAACGAATATCATAACTTTTTTCTCCAATAGTCAATTTAAATTCTTTCGTTGGCGAGAACACGTAATCTTGCTCTTTTTCATTCCAAAAACTAAGACATAAACAAGCATTGTCGCCACCGTAACCGCCCGGTTTATAGATTGTGCCGTCTGTGGTAGTAACTGTTATGTCAGGTAGCTTATCTTCTGTCATAGGAAGAGTTAAATTCATGTCTAAAGTATCCTTTGTAAAGATAACGCTTTCCAGCTTGCTTTCCTTATCTAATTGCAAGGGAGACTCCAAGTAGAAAGCACTTCCCTCTGTAACTGTGGAGTAGATTGCTTTTTGATTGAAAAAAGATTTGACAAAATCTGAAATCTCCGCAGCATAAACGTTTGTTATACCAATAACGGCAATTATTGAAGCTGCCACCAAGGGAAAGATTCTTTTTCTTTTCATTCTATTACGCTCCTTATTCAGCTTAGTATAAGCTTTTTTAGTAATGGAATCCTGGTCAATTTCCATATCGCTCATTAACTCATCAAACTCCTTAGCCAGTAAATCATTATCAAGATTCTGCATTAGCCCTTGAATTTGCTTTTCAGTCATATGATAAAACCTCCTTGATTATCTTTCTACCCCTTAAAAGCCTGTTATCAACTGCCGAACGGCTTAACCCCAAAGATTGCATGATATCGCTAATTTTTTCATTACAAAAATACCTGCGTATAAATAGTTCCTTGTCCATTTTATTAAAGGTATTGATTGTTTCCAGCAGTTTTTTCTGTGTTTCTCTGTCGATAAGCTGTTTTTCCACGTTGTCAGGCTCCTCAAGCTGATAATCATCAATGTTTTCAACAAAATTTTTCTTAAATTTGCGCTTATAAGTAAGGGCCTTATATTTTGTGAGCATTAATATCCAGGTTTTGAAATTGCCTCTCTCGCTGTCAAATTCATTGATTTTTAACCAGACCTCCAAGAAGACATCGGCTACACACTCTTCTATATCTTCTTTACTGTTGCCAATGTTTAAAATGTTGTAGGTCAAGTAATAAATCGGCTTGGTATATTCTTTGATTAGGTAGCCATAAGCGTTTAAATTTCGCTTTTTTATTTCAGATATGAGCTCACTCTCTGAATAATTCACCTGCTCAACTCCTTTCATAAAGATACTACGCTCTCTATCAACAATTTCTCTTAAAAGTTTTTGAAAAACAAACATAAAAAAACAGGTAGCCAGGTATTATGTTTTATTGTCCCAGCCATCTGTTTCTTATATTATAATACTTTTCTATTTCGCACCGGAAATAATATCCGCTAATTCTAAGTCTGGCATTTTTTTGATCATAATCTTATTTTGTGCAATAAATTTCTATCGCCTTTGATATAAACTCGGCAGTTCCTGTACCGTTTTTATCAATGTTTTCCTTAAATCTTTCATCACCGACGTACATCACACCAAGGCAGGAAAGAATTTCGTTTGTGCAATTATAAAACCTGGAGGTAATAAAATCCTGCCACTGTTTGACCAATGCCTGAATCTCCACACTATCCGGTGCCTTATCTCTGTTATCTGCAAAGGCTTTCAGAATATCTGCCCCCTCTTTATTAATCTTTTGCCACTGCTCTTTACCGTAGCTTTGGGTTTTAGACTCAGCCTCAGAATATGCCTCAGTTTCTCCCCAACGTTCTTTCACTTCTGCGGCGTATTCCTTTTTATATTTTTCAATTTCTGTCATATCAAATTCTTTAAAGCTCAAAGTTTTTTCACCCTTTATTATTTTATTTACAAGCTCAATCAGTCCGTCAAGTCGCTCACGTTTTTTTATAAGCAATTTCTTATGCCTTGATAATACTTCTACTTTATCAAAAGCAGGATTTGCCATAATACCCTTGATTTCACTAAGCGAAAAATCAAGCTCCCGAAAGAATAATATCTGTTGTAAAGTTTCAAGAGCAGCCTCATCGTACAAACGATAACCTGTATCAGTAATTTCACTTGGCGGCAGTAAACCAATTTCATCATAATAATGAAGTGTTCGTACCGTTACACCTGTTAGCTTTGCTACCTCATTGATTTTCAATTCCAAAAATCCTCCGTTTCTTTTAACCCCACTGTATAAACTGCCATCTCACGTTGTGGTTTGTTTCGTGAGTCAGCGCTACAGGCAACATTTCAAGGGACTTGTCATTCGGAATAATTGTACCGATAATATAACCAGGAATACCGCCGTCACCGCAATAATCACCTGTCGTTGCAGATATCGGGTTTTGGGGATCATTCAGCTGATCTTTTCAACTTCAGTTAAACGATTATTATTAAATTCACTTGGATGATAACCACCGACCATAGAGCTTAAAAATAAGGTGAACCAAAGATTCACCTTCACGATTGCGGAGGAGACAATTATGCCTAACAATGCATCATCGTCAAACCTTTTTACCTATTTTCTACCAGACTTGAAGTATGAAAAACTGACTGTTATACTGATATGACTGTACTGATATTGAGAGGTGAATTTGTGTTAAAAATAGGTGATTTCTCAAAACTCACGCACGTTTCTGTGCGTATGCTACGTTATTATGACGATCAAGGTTTATTAAAACCATCGTATGTTGACCCGGCTACAGGATATCGGATGTACTCTGTGGAACAGGTACCGATACTACAGAAAATTGTGCTGCTTCGCGACCTCAACTTTGGCGTCTCTGAAATCGCAGAAGTGCTGCAAAACTTGAACGACGATTATCTCGTTCAGCGTCTCCATGATAAAATCAAAGAAGCCGAAGGGATTATTGAATCGGAAAAAATTCGTATCCAGCAGATTCGCGCCGCCGTCACGCACATTCATGATAATGAATTCGAAAAATGCTATAATGTTACGATTAAATCCGTCCCTACGTATAGGATCGTGTCACTTCGCAGAAAAATGAATAGCTATTTTGAGGAAGGTAAGCTCTGGGTCGAGCTCCTGGATTTCGTGCGCCGGGAGCATATTGAGATCGACAATGGCAAGCAAAACAACATAGCTATATACCATGATAAAGAACACATGGATTCCGATGTTGATATTGAGGTTTGCCTTATCGTGAAGAAGCTTGGAAAAAGCAAGGACGACTACACATACCGTGAGCTCAACAGTGTTGACAGGGTGGCTTGCATGATGGTCTATGGACCATATGAAAATCTTACTCGTGCCTATCAGTCATTTGTGGTGTGGCTTGAAAATAATCAGCAATACAGCATAGGAGGTACCGCCCGTCAGGTCACCATCATCGACCATCAAGATACGGATAACCCAGATGGATATTTGACAGAGATACAGATCCCATTGGTGCAAAACTGATCTGGTATGTATAGAAGCCGCCCTCCCAGATGGGTATCTTTTTGCTACATTTCTTTCCGAATCCAAAGACCGAGCCAGATCAGCAAAACCCCAGGTATTGCGAAGGGCAGGATAATGCTAATGTTTGCCAAAGGTCCGAACACAACCATGCCAAGCGGTGTTGCTAGCGATGAGAACATATCCACATAAGAGAATGTGCGTCCCATAAAGGCTTCTTCGGTGTTCTCCTGTATATGCGTTATCAGGGGCGTGTAATATAGCGGGCTACCCATACCCATGAATAGCATCAGAGCCACGAACAGTACGATGCCATGTGCGGGCAGCAGCAGGATCATCGTAATACCGAAAAGGATGGAAGATAAACCTATCAACCTGAAATGCGGAATATTCAGCTTTTTGTATGCCATGAAAAGGCTGACTGCCAATGCGCCAATTGAGAATGCTGTCTCAATGACACTCATCACCCACACCTCGTCGCTGATGTTTATTGATGCGAGCAACGACGTGAGCTGTGAGGCTGGTACCACCAAAAATTGAAAGATGGTATACAGGATGAGGCTATAACGAAGCGCCTTCGAATTCATAATATACCTGAACCCTTGTGCCAGACCTTCTATAGTATTTCGCTGGTATGCTGTGTCCCACGTATAGGCATGATGATAGTGGCTATGAGTATAACACCAATAAAAGCTGTCACTACATCGATCAGAAAGACATATTCCATATCCATAAGGCTCATCACAACACCACCGAGCCCCGGTGAGACCAATTGAATCACACTCCAAACACTTGTATTTATGCTGTTTGCCCTCATCAACTGATTGTGAGGGACAATTTGCGGCAGGATACTCTTTGATGCCGGAAGTTGGATTCCCGTTCCGAGAGAACGTAACGAGTTAAAGAAAAATATCCAGCCAATGCTGTCTATTCCAAGAGCAAAGAAGACGGAGAGCGCCAAAGTGGAAAGAGCAATAAAGGAATCGGTTAAGATCACAATGTATTTTGGGGGGTAACGGTCAGCCAGAACACCGCCTAACAACATAACCAACGCCTGTGGTATAAAAGTCGATATCGTAACTCCTGCCACGGCCATGCCGGAACCGGTTTTAAGTGTTACATACCAAATCATGGCTAGTGATACCACGGACGACCCGATCAGGGATATACCTTGGCTCATCATGTATACTGTTAGCTTGTACTGCCATGTGTCTCGTTTCAGCATATTCATAATAAGTCCCCTTATAAATATCTGCCGGTAACACTGGCAGGGTTTACTTTTATATCATGCGGAGTACCTGTGGCAACGATCCGACCTCCAGCGTCTCCACCGTCCGGCCCGATATCAATAACCCAATTTGCGGCGCGAATGATATCTGTATTGTGCTCGATGATATACAGCGTGTGACCTGCATCAACCAGTTTTCGGAAAATCAGCAGCAATTTCTCGATATCCTGAAAATGTAAGCCGGTAGTTGGCTCATCAAGAATGTAGATCATGTGTTTCTTTTGCTTGCCACCCAACTCCTTGGATAACTTAAGCCTCTGCGACTCTCCGCCACTGAGTGTTGTTGTGCTCTGACCGAGCTTTAGGTAGGATAAGCCGACTTCATCCAAAAGGGTCAGCTTGCGTGCCACATCCGGCACATCTTTGAAAAACAAGATAGCATCTGACACATCCATCTTCAAAACGTCCGCAATGCTTTTCCCCCTGTACAACACTTCCAGCACAGGTTCTTGATATCGACTGCCTTTACATTCCGGACAGGTACTCCAATGATCTGCCATGTACTGAAGGGCAATCTTAACCTTTCCCAGCCCCTCGCATACAGGGCATTGCCCACTCTTTGCGTTAAAGCTGAAATGTCTCTCGCCAAATCCCAGCTGACGAGCTTTGGACTGTTGCGCAAATAGAGCGCGAATCCCATCAAAAACGCCTATATAAGTGGCGGGTATAGAGCGTAATGATTTCCCAATCGGGCTTTGATCCATCTGAATAACCCCGTCGATATTCTCGTACCCTTCGAAGGATGTATAGGTCTTGCTTATGCACCGTTGATGGCGAAGGACCTCGTTCAGCGCTGGAACCAGCGTGTCGAAAACCAATGTACTTTTCCCGGAACCACTCATGCCGGTAATACAGCACATGGTATGGAGAGGAAACTGTGCATCAATATTTTTCAAATTGTTGCCCCTACACCCTCTAAGAGTCAACCACTGGTTGGGAGATTTCTGCTTAGGTAGTTCAAACGCATTACTTCGAGCAAGGAAACGTCCAGTGGCCGATGCGGAGTTCTCGATAATCTTCTGAACTGGCCCCGCAGCGACAATTTCACCGCCGTGAACGCCGGCACCGGGACCAACGTCAATGATGTAATCAGCGGCGAGCATTGTATCTTTATCGTGTTCCACGACAATAACTGTGTTTCCCTTATCTCGAAGGTGCTTCATCGTATTAATCATCAAATGATGGTCGCGCGGATGCAATCCAATAGACGGCTCATCGAGGATATATGTGAGACCGACTAAATCACTGCTCAACTGACTCGACAGACGCACGCGCTGTAGTTCACCCCCTGACAGTGTCGGTGCTGTACGATTTAGCGTCAGGTACGGCAGTCCAACCTGTAACAAATTTTCAATCCGCATTTCTATCTCCAGCAGCACCTCTTTGGCCCGGTCTTTCAGATTGGCGGGCAGTACCTCCTGCAAACTGCGTATCCAGTTCCAAAGCTGACTGATTGACATGCGGGTAAGCTCCGGCAGACGGTAACCCATGACTGTTGTATAGCGCGCCTCCGGGCAGAGCAGTTCCCCTTTGCAATTGGAGCATGGTACTTCTCGCATATATTGCTTTTGTGGGTTATCGTCCGACTTGGATTCTCGAAACAGACGTTGGATGTGAGCAACGGCTCCGGAAGCGGGACGTCTGATTTCGGTATCTCGCCCCCCAGAGTAGTATTTGAAACTGTAAACCTTATCTGCTGTGCCATACAAAACTGCTTGTTTGAAGGCGTCCGATAGCTCACGCCACGGTATTTCAAGATCAACTCCCATATCTACAGCTATGGCGTACAATTCGCCCACCATCCAATTGCCTGTGATCTTCTTTCCGCGCAGTTTTCCCCAATAGGAGGTCGCGCCATCCAGTACGGACAAGCTATCGTCCACCACGATGGAATCCGGATTTACTTCGTATAAAAGTCCAAGGCCATTGCATTCGTGGCATGCACCCACATGTGCGTTGGCGTTAAAGGTTGAAGCCGTCAGCATTTGGAAAAGACTGCCACATTCAGGACAGCGGTTCTTGCTTTTGCTGTCCTTAACTACAGGAACGCCGCAGTAAGGGCAATGCGGTACACCAATTGATACATACAGCATCCGCAGATGATCCAAAATGCCCGTCAGGGTACCGACTGTGGAACGGGGGTTCTGGCTCCCTTTTTTCTGCTCGATAGCTATGGTTGGCGTGAGGCCCTGTATAGTGTCAAAGTCCGCTTTCTCTGTCTGATCCTGCATTTTGGCGGCGTTAGACATATTATCAAGATACCGACGCTTGCCCTCCGCATATATGGTATCGAAAGCCAGGAAGGATTTACCGCTTCCGCTCACGCCCGTGATAACAGTCATTTTTCCTTTGGGAATTGATACCTCAACATTCTTTAGATTGTTTTGGCGGCAACCTTTAAGCACCAGATGTGTATCATCCCTTTTGACAGGCATGACGGTTTTTAGGCCTTTTACGAAAGGCTTGATGGCAAACTTCTCCTCTAACGAATCCGGGTTCAGCGTCTCCGTATACTCCAGCACATCCAGCACCTTGAGTTTTGATTGAATAGCCTCCATATATTGCGTGGGCAAACGATTTAAGAGGTTATGGAGTTCTGCTTCGGTAACATATGAGCTGATGGTAAGCGCCGCCATTTCATCCAACAGATCTCGTTCGGCTCTATTGAGGACGCTGTATTTTTTGATGCTCAACTCAGTCCACAAATCCCACGGTAAGAGCTCAAACCCCAGCAGGCTGTTGAAATCATGCAGTAGATTCCCCTTCACAGAATGCCAACCTTTCCAGTTTTTGTTGTAACCGAAATCATCCTGATGGCGTTCGCCCGACCTGCTCATTATCCATGCCTGCCCACTAAGCAGATATCCGGAATCTGGCGGCATATCTTTCGTGTTGAACTTAATTTCGAAATGTGCTTTTTGGACTTCGTCAACCTGTGGGTCCATCCTTACCCATCGGCGTTGCCCAACATCATAATACTCAACAAGCCAGTGATCCTCATACATAAGATCACTTTTAAAATAATTAGCAAACCCTACGCGGAGACGGGCCGGGATCCCTTTGTGCCGTAAGAAGGATAAAAGAAGTAACGAGTAATCTCTACACATTCCAACAAGCCGCAGGTTTGGTGGCCTCGTTATCGTAAGCGACCTCCCGTCGATCCGCAGTAGCTTCTCCAGCATTTGTGGTACCGTACGAAGAAGCTCCTCATCGTTTTGCCTCTTGCTGAATGTAACGCCGTACAAGCCGCCATGGTCAGCATGGATGACCAACCCCTGTACGATACGCAACAGTTCTTTTGGATCATCCGGCAATACCTCATATTTGTTTACAAATTTTCTAGGATTAGTTATAACACTTTGTTTCGAGTAAGGCGTATATTTCATTTAAATATCACTCCCTTCGGGAATAACCCTAAGCCCTGACACCATGTCAGAGTCAAGCGTGTTTTACTGATTTATTTCATATGGCAGTTTTTTTTCTTTGAAACAAGCCAAAACCTTGCTGCGTCAGAACCTTGATTACATGTTTTGGCATCTTACATTCCTCCCATCGACATACCAAAGCCGAAGGACTGGCTGATTTTCAGCTCATCCTACGGCTTAATTTTCCTTTCTTTTTGTTTTTAGACAACAAAAAAGCGGCTCTGTTTTTCATTTACGAAAACACAGCCGCTTAAAATCACCAATAGTAAATCATTAAATTACTAACAAATGCTTTCACAATGTCTTGAACGATCAAAAGTGAAATTTACTTGCGATTTGAAATATGTAAAAGCTCTATTACGGATTCCTCAGTAGGTAAGTCATAGTCGCCCCTGATTGGTTCTTTTCCCCATATACCTGTACGATGATATTTAATATCATTATTAATATTTTGAATTATCAAATTACAAAATGTATCTATACCTTCTTCTTTTATGCATCTTATAAAAGCGCGTGTTTTTATTTTATCTGCTCCAAGCACGTCAATACCACAGGGGGCGTCTTGACATTCCCAGCATCCACTTATACCCTTTTTCCTACAGCATTCATATTGATAGCAGCCTTCAGGGGTAGACCGTTTTCCACAGCAGTTTTTAGATCTACAATTGCAAGAACCGTCTTCACGACATAATGCGCAAAGTAACCCACAATATCCTATACGTTTTTTCAGCGTTTCCTTATCCATAATAAATTCACTCCAATCAATATAATACTTTATATTCAGATGCTCTACTTCCAAGACCCCAAATTAATGATTTTCCTTATAGAAGGCAAAATGAAAATTTACGGGTTCTTACTGTCCGCATTTTTCAAATTAAACTCTGCCTAGCTCTAGGGCGCGCTATACTATTAATAAGTTACTCAATATAAGTAGTCCACTTGCCACATTTATTACACCAGTATATAGCAAAGTCCAATATATCATCAGCTGTATCAAAATCGGAAGTAAAAATTTTCTCATCTTCAATGAACCCCATATCCTTACGCCAGACACTAAAGCTTTCCGCTTCACATTGCGGACACTCAGAATCACATTTCCCTACATATTCAAAATCATCAATTGTATTTGTCAACTGAAAGTTCCCCTGTATTATAGATGAAATTTCCCCTAGAGGAGTAAAAAAATTATTGTTCTTCAAGCCATCGTTTTGTTTCTTTTAGCCTGTAAGAATTTCCATTCATATTCACTATATATGATTTA
>JAHDSB010000175.1 GCA_018433015.1 Clostridia bacterium
CCAAATTCTATCTTTTATTATAGGAATGCTCAAAGGTCGAAGTTTACCATTCTTTTTCTTGATATAGATTCGATAGGATGGCTTAGGTTTGTGTTGACTTATATCATATTCCTTCATTTGTAGATACAGTTTTAATCTTTCCGTATCTGTTAGTGCAGTGAACTTGTCAACACCTGCGGTCTTCTTTCCTTTGTTGATTTGTGTAACTTTTCTAATTGATAATAGTAAAGCTGCTTTGCTTCGCATAAGCAATCGTTGTAATTCCCTTACCTTGCGATGCTTTCCTTGACTCTCGGCATTATATATTCGTTGTTGTAACTTTTCTACATACGCAGATACAGAAGTCCAATCAATTGTCTTCCATGACGTAACATTAGGTAATGTGGACTTTATTGCTAAAGTGTTGCTCATCTTTTACCTCCTTTTTGAAAAGTTCCTTTTCGCTTTAATCATGTTGTACACCAGTTGGAAGTCTGCACTCTTTCAAGCGTATCACTTGATACTATCCACCCAGTTATTTCTCATTCCTGTAGGCTTACACCCTAGTGGCTTTTGCTTTTTCCAACGTTCCTTTATCCTCTAGAGAATTGTGTATTCCTTACGGTCAACCTACTATATATATGGACTCTATAGGACTTAACAAGTTTAACTTCCGTTAGATACGATTCGGTTAGGTCTAATCAATATACCGGTAGATATATGGGTGATATCAAACGTTCTTATATTCTAACGTTTTCCTATCTACAATACACTGGCAATCATATCCCATCCAATGCTAGATTTAACGATATTTAATCATAGACCATATGAATCTTTCCCTTGCCCACATTATCATGGATACTAGACTTTGATTAGGCTTTTCCTCATGCAACCTACAGAACGATTGCTCGTAATGCAGTTTCGGACGGGAATATTCCTATCACTGAAACAATGGAGTATTATCTCCATACTAACTTAGCGAGAAGAAGTCACTTCTTGTCGCACATATAATTAATCTTTACTACACACTTTTCTACCATTGGAAATAACAGCAATGTATTTTAATCCCGCGCATGGAAGCGCGGTGTGTTTGCGTACGGTTTTGTATAACGTGTCCAACATTCTCGACGTCCTCAAACCTTACAGATAACTGCCCATGCTGGGGACCCTTTGGGTCGGCTAATGCGGGCATCGCCTCGGTTAGCGAAGAGATGTGGCGCGGCTAGCTTCAGCCCTTCCCAAAATTCCGTCCCAGTTGAAATCGCTTACCCGCGCCCTTGCGGTAATATGGGGTTATAAGACGTACGGACATAATTACTATAATTTCAAGGTTGCTCCTTTTGAGCAAAAATAAAAACATCTGTCGTAATAGAGTCATCCTGTTCTTCGTATCCCTGTTTTACCACGTTAATCATTGATAGTCTATTATCTTTCAATAACCCCTCTACACGATTTAAAGAGTGATAGTAGAAATATATCTCATCATCGGAGAAACTGGTTTTTTCAAATCCATCAGCTTTCCCTTCCATGAAGCTCAAGTACAATTTACCGCCATTCTTCAAATACTTAGCCACTTTTTTAAGAAGCTGTGCTGTTTCCATATCGTTTAAATGAATAATGCAAAAGGATAGCAATACTGCGTCAAAACTATCAGCCGGATAATTAATCTTTCGGATATCGGCACATCTGAAAATTCCACCGGGTACGTTCTGTTGTGCCAATCGAACCATTTCTTCCGAGAGATCAATTCCTTCTATACTAAATTCTTTACCAGATAATATTAATTGCCTCGCATTATTTCCAGGGCCACAGCCCAAGTCCAGTACCTTCATTCCAGAGTCTAGAAGATGAATAAACTGCGATATCCGCTCTTTGTATTGCTTAAATTCCATAAACTTTTTACTGAAAGCTCTACAGTTTTTGTCATATGCACTTATGGTTTTGCTCGTTCTTATCAAGATAATTTCACTCCTTATCCCTCATACTCTAAATAATCAAAAAAGGCCGAGTATGTCATATAACGTGCATGCATTCCCGACGTCTTCAAACCTTACAGGCGAAGGCAAATCTTAGATAGCTCCTATTTTAGGTTTGGACGAGCTGACTCGGTTAGGTTTGAGAATGTGGTGCGGCAGGCTTCAGCCCCGCCCCAAAGGCAAACCAACGCTGAACCGGCTAATCCGCATCCTTGTGGGAATGCTGTGTTAGACGGAGTAGACTGCCCCACGAAGCGAGGGCCGCAGGACGCGGCGGACTCTTATTATACTCATTTACCTTCTAAGCTTTTATATAGCAACTTAAGAGTGCCTCGGGCAATCAATCAAATAGCATGTTTTTCTAGGTTTACAATAATAGAAGATGTCTTCGATTTCTACTGACTTATTATTTAATACTATATCGTTGTAATTACGTTTAAGTATTTCTATATCATTTTCGCTAG
>JAHDSB010000113.1 GCA_018433015.1 Clostridia bacterium
AATAAACTGGTTATCCTTCATTTTAATCAATCCACATACAGCATATTTTGTTACTAACTTTAGCCTTCTACATCTTCCTCTTAAACTCCTTCTCCTACATTTTTAGTACAATATATATTCATTTTCACAGGGATTTCCTTTAGCTATATATACTTCTCTTTTATTAAGGTTCATGATAATAGAAAATACTGTAGCCAATCTTAATCCTGGATCATCTTTTAAATCCTCATGTCTACAAATAGAATCAGGATAATCAATATGGTCACTTAAAGCCCCTTTCACATCTTCTAGCCCTATTTTCTCCTGGTGATTTCTTAAGATTTTATTTATCCTTCCTAATCTTATGAAAGAATCTGTAGCCATAATTTTCAATGTATCCTTTACCTCAAGCTTTAAGCTGGTAAAGTGATTTGTATGAGTAATAATTCCAGCTTGTGGATATAGCACATCAAAATCGTGGGGAGTCGCTTCAATATCAACTGCTTCTCCTTCAGCATGAGCAATCAAATAATTTGCAGAACAAGCATTCTTTTGCCGAGCCACAGCCGATATGGCATCACTTAAACTTCTGGAATTCAAGATCCCTCTAAGTATTATATGGAGGGGAACTCCCCTAGGTCTATCCGAGGAACCTAAGGCATTTAAACAGACTCCTAAACCGGAAGAGTTCAAACCTATTTTTCCAATAATACCGGCCTCGGTTACCATTGTAATATCAGGTTTATTTTCCTGTTTTATTTTTAATAGGATAAAGGCCTCCATTTGGGTTAATTTCCAATCCCAATTCTGAGCTAAGATCGTTTCTTGGCTAAGAGATACTTCTGGCATTATTCCCATAGAAGTACACCCATCACTGCCCTGTCCCATTAGTACTATTTCACTTCTAACATTTAAAGCTAAAATATCTTCTAAATCTTTGTCTGCCCCTTTGGCAACTCCTTCTATTTCTGCTAATAAATCTGCATCATATTCTTCTATATATTTTATATAGGCTTTAGCTCGTTCCTTGGCCTCTTCCCATTCTATATTTGCATAATCCTTAAACATGGCCTTATATGTTTCTAAACTTTTTTCTACTTGCTTTTTTCCTTGGGAACCATGAATGTATCCAATTTCAAAAGGTGTCCCTTCAGCTTCAATAATAGGAAATAAATTAGAATTGAACATCTCCTCAACCTCTCCTCTTAATATTTTTATATGACCTTTGTTTGCTTAACACGATATTTTCCTTTTTGACTCTCTATTAAACATTACTACTCCTAGGACAATCGTTCCGAAAACACAAGAAGGAAGAACAATCCACATAGGTAATCTTAATAAGGAAAATACCAAAGCTACTGTAAAGGCAAAAGCAGCTAATTTGGGTCCCCGTAGAGAAAAACTGGCTAAGACAGCTCCAAATACTGCGGGTAAGATATATTCAAAGGCTGTGGTAATAAGGGGAGGTAAATTTCCTATCAGCTTCACTCCGAAAAATACACCGATAACCAATACAACTAAGTTAATTATTACTGATATGCCCATTCCTAGAGTTGACACTATATCTCCTTCAGGGGTACCTTCTTTTACACCCGCAGCTTCTTGAGACATAGCTGAAACAGGTACTCTTAAATTAGAAATGTTGCCTGAAAGCCAAGCCATATATGTGCCAGTTATACCTAAGATAGGAAAATACGCTATTGGTTCTACAATCCAACTGACAACTACTATAGAAGCTATTAATCCAAAATCCTTTAAAATTATGGAGATAGGAGGCATTACACCATGAACAACCTTTAGGTACAGGGCTGGTATAAAACTTAAAGCAAATGCTACTAACAAAGTAATTCTGCCCCAAAAAATTATCCCTTTTATAAAAGTTTTATACACTTGATTTTTATCCATAGTATTTTCACCCTCTCAAATTTCTGTTTTAAACAAATAGCAGGGCCGTAAACATACCCGCAACCATAGCAATACCTAGGGACCATTCTTTCAGGGCATTCCAATTATACTTTTGACAAATTTTCGTTATAATTATCATTACTATACCCCCAGTGATATATGAGGCTGTACTGGCAGAACCTCTTAATGCTAAATAAGGAGCTCCAAAATAAGCAAAGGCACCAATCATAGCACTGACAGATAAGATGGGTAATAGTGCTTCATTTCCTCTTACTACATACATGCGCAAGTCATTAAATTTATGGGTAAATAGAGCACATAAAACCAACCATCCTGCCGCACCTAAAGTACAGGTCCAGATGGAATTAGCATAGCCCAATAAACCATAACCTTCTCCCCCTAGCTCTAGGCCCATAGCTTCTGCTCCTGCCGAGGCCGCCATTAATTCAAAAGGTACTGAACCAATAACTGAAAGTCTCATCCAGGCAAAGGGACCACCTAAACTAGCAATTAAGGATACCATGGCTATAACAACGGCTACGGAAGGACCAATTGAAGTTATAGCTCCGCTACGCATGCCTGACTTAAGTTTTTCCGGTGCTATTCCCATTTTAATACCTGCTTTGTAGGCCCTACTCATAAAGAGTAATGCTTGAAAAATAACTACCAAAACTACGAAACTACACGCTATCCACATCCCCAATTCATTAGCGACGATTAGATACTCTTTCATTTTCATCCCCCCTTAAAAAGCTTAATTAAATCATCCCATTTTCAACTGTTATTAACAATTATGTAAAAGTATCATCTTTAAGCAGCCGTTTTTCATACTTTAGTATGATATTTGTCTGTTTTTGTCGTAAATTCGCCTAAAATCGCAGGTGATTTTTCAATAACAAAGAATATTAAGAATATATAAAAGATATTGTTAAGCTTAAGGAGGAAAACATGAATAAACAAGGGTTAAACAGGTATGAGTATTCTAAAATTTTAAAGTTTATTGATAGTATCCTAGTTCCCCCAGAAAAAATACGGGAACAAGTTTTGTTTTCCCTTGCCAATATCTTTGGGTATAACTTATGTACCTTTTGGCTAGCAGATAGTAAAAAGCGCTTATTTAGTCCCATGACCTTTTCTGTACACCCTTCGATTATGGACGCATATGAAAATAAATATTACTCTTATGATCCTTTTTATCCCCCAAACCTGCCCAAAAGACTTATCAACAACAATGCCATCCATTTACAAGATATTACCGATGAAGAAGCGTATAAGGAAAATAAATATTATAAAGATATTCTCAGCACTTACAAGTATCTTTATAAAACTATTGTGCTTTATAAAAATCAAGGAAAAGTTATTGGATGCTCATCCTTGTTGAGATCAACAAATAGTAAAAATTTTAACCACAATGACCTCAATATTTTAGATACTCTTGCAAAATTTATTTCTAGAGCCCTTGCTAATGCTTTACTGCAAAAAGATATAAATTATCAGAATAGATTTTTTCAATGTCTAGGAAACCATTCTGCTGTAGGATTAATTGTCTTTGATAAATATTTTAAGATTCATTATTATAATCCCGCTGCTTTAGAGTTCTGCGCTCACTTAACACCAAGTAATAAGAAATTCCTTAATCCCATCGAAGGATTCATTAATGCTTTTCTAATTGGTAATAAAGATACATGGAAATTAGGTATGAACGCCACCATCTCTTCAGCATCTTTAAATAAATTTTTTATTCAAATTGTTCTAAATGTTGAGCATGATAACCAATATTATCTGGTATATATATATCCTAAAAACCTACCTAACGAAAAAAACAATAAAAATCGTGTTAATTATGTCCCTAAACTAACACCCAGAGAACAAGAAATTCTAGATCTTGTGATAAAAGGACTTTCCAATCAAGAAATAGCTAATGAATTATTTATCACAGTAGCCACAACAAAATCACATATTCAAAATATCTTTAAAAAATTGGATGTTACTAATAGGACTAGTCTTTGTTATAAAATCAATAGTATTGCCCAAGAAAATTTCTTAGCTTAAAATTAGATACAAAAATAGGTGGCTTAGTTTGCCTTTAAACAAGGTATTACTAAACCACCTAGTAGTTAATAATTGAGAGAAATACTCTATTTTATTTTAATAACAGGGTTGCATAAATAATTTTATAATGTTAAGTATAAAAATATATGAATCTACCAATAAATTTTAAAACTTATAGGCATAAGAACTATATAGCAAGTATACACTTTTAATTCTAATAAATTATAAAGAGGTACAAATGATGAAAGACTATTTATCAATTAGTGAAATGGCGAAACTACATAAGATTTCAAGGCAAACCTTAATTTATTACGATAAGATCGGACTATTTAAACCAGTACATATTGGAGCTAATGGATATAGGTATTATAGTCCTTATCAAATTCCCTTTTTGAGGGAAATTTGCTTTTTAAAATCTATAGGGGTTAATCTTAAGGATATAAAAGGAAATATTAGGAACAGAAGTGTAGATACAACAGTCTCTTTACTAAAATACCAAAAAGAATATATAAATAAAAAGATCAGGGAATTAGCAACGATTAGCGAGGATATTGATGAAAAATTAAATATCTATGCCAATGCTGAGTATTATAAGTCTAAATCAAACAAACCCATAATACAAGAGTTCCCCGTCAGAGAGGTTGTTTTTATGCCTTTTGAGAAAGAATTGTGTAAACGGGAACTACATTTAAGCTTAATGAAAATATGGAATATTATTATCAATTACGGTATGTTACCCTCCAAAGGTTTTGGAACTATTATAAAGAAAAATAAATTAAAAGAGTTAAATATCTTTGATGGAGCGGGTTCTTTTATAGTCTTGCCTTTCATAGGTTCAAAAATCCAAAATCTTATTACTTTACCTCCAGGTAAATATGCCTGCATGTATAAATATGGAATGTCTTATGAAACTGAACATTTATATAAGCTTATTAAATGGATTGAAGAAAACAATTATAAAATTGTAGGTGATATAGTTGACTTTTGTCTTTTAGATACTACTTTTTATGATGACAAGAGAAGTGTAGATTTCTGTCAAATACAAATTCCAGTAGAAAAAATTAATTAAAATTCACCATTGACTATACAGTTAGTATACACTTTAAGCTATTTTATAAGATCTATAAAAATACCCTAAAATATCACCTTTTAGATTTCTTAATCCTACTTGCACCAGAATTTTAACTAATGGATATTGCAACATTTAATATGATAAAGTGTCTTGAGCTAGCTCAAGACACTTTTAATAAAAAGGAGGTAAATAAATGTCTACCAGCACAAGTATTGAAACCAAAAAGTTTGAGGGTATTAATTTAAAAAAATATAGTCGCCAAATTGGGTTTGTATGCGGACTATTAGTAGCTATGATAATTTGGAATTTAAATCTTGAAGGTATATCCCCACAAGGACAGAAATGTCTTGCTTTAAGTTTGATGACAGTGGTTTTTTGGGCTACTAAAATAGCACAACCTGGTTATGTATCTGGACTTTATTTAGCCTGTTTAATAATTTTTAATGTTGCTCCTGCAAGTAAGGTTTTTATCCTTTGGACTATGGATATTCCATTTCTAGTAATAGGAGCCTACTTGATAGCATGTGCAGTAAAATCATCTGGCTTAGGAGAAAGAATCGCCTACAATCTTATACTTAAATTTGTGAATAGTTGGAATACAGCGATATATACAATATTTTTGCTAACATTTATTCTAAGCCTATTAATTCCCCATCCATGGCCCCGTGCTTTTTTAATCATGTCAGTTATGTCAGTAGTAATTGAAAGTGCTAATCTGTCTAAAGAAGATAGTAGTAAAATTGGTTTTACAGTTTTCGCTTGTTCAGTACCCATATCAATGATTTTTCTTACCGGTGATAGTATTATTATTCCACTGGCAATTAACTTTTCAGGTGTAAATTTAAGTTGGCTTGGTTGGCTTATTAATATGGGTATCCCGGCAATTTTTGCTAGTATTTTAACTTTAGTTTTAATTTTGATATTATTCAAACCAGAGGGAGAATTCAAAATTGATAATAAAAAAATAAAAGAAAAATTAAACTCTTTAGGCAAAATAACAACAAAAGAAAAAAGAACTTTATGTTGGATTACTATAGCAATTGTTTTATGGATGACTGACTCTATACATGGCATAGCTTTGGGATGGGTTACTTTATTAGTAGCTATGTTAATGAGTTTACCAATTATTGGTGAAATATTAACTTCTAAAGATTGGGAAGAAGTGCCAGTGTATGTATTGTTGTTTTTAACAGCTGCTATTTCGATAGGGCAAATTGGTGGATTAACTGGAATGAATCAATGGATTGCATCTGTGGTTTTACCATCAAGTGTACCAGTAAATCCCTTTGTACTAGGAATAACAATAGCCTTTATATCGATAGGTTTACATATGATATTAGGTAGTGTTGTAGCTGTTATGGGTGTAGCAATTCCTGCACTATTAGTATTTACTAATACAACATCAATCAACCCGTTAGTACCTGCCTTATTTGTATATACATCTATAGCAATACATTATATTTTTCCATTCCATCATTTAAATATGCTTGTAGGATTAGGAGATGAATGTGGCTTGTATACAGATAAGCACGTTATTAAGCTGGGTATACCTCTTACATTTGTAGTGTTCATTATAATAATTTTAGAAGCAGTTTGGTGGAATGTTACAGGATTATTGTAGAAACGATATTATATTTGCTGAAATCAACCCATCTCAAAAACTTTCGGGCACGAGAGCTAGTTTATTGATTGATTCATGCGCTCTTACAAGTGAATCATACACTGCTAAGATATCATCGGAATCCCAGGTACGCAAAGATTTTTCCTCAATAACGCCTTTACTTTCAAGGATAATCTTTTCGAGCTGTGTTTCATCGGCAACGGCAACAACGGCCTGTACCGCCGCATTACTTTGAGCTTTTTTTAAATTGAGAATAAGACTGTCAATAGATCCTTTGGACTGCACTTCAAACACATAGATTGCTTTTCCCATATTTCCGATTTTGGCTTCCCATATTGCGTCAACAACAGCACCAGCCGCAATTTTCACTTCAGCACGACTTTCAAATCCGAGTAATTCACCGATTGCCACAAGTTTTTCCTTAATTTCATCATGCACTGACTTTGAATCTTTGTTTGATATCTTTTCTGTATTTGGATTTTTACCCGATGTTGCAAACCTCAACATATTTTTGACCTGTATATTGATAGTTGTACTTTGGCATCCCCTCAATATTAAGATAGGTAAAACAGAGAATTGTAGTTTTATTAAAAATAACATATTCTTGAGGATTTATGTAGGTCAAAAGCTCACTGATAGTTGCAGGTCCGAGGCCTTTTACTCCTTTAATAAAATTGTCCCACCGATTTTCAATTGGCATTGCTCCGAAGAGAAGCTCTGCTAGCTGCTTTTTGATATGGTTAAGTCCATTATCAGAAATAAGCTTGTCCACCACATATTTCTTATTACCCCAAATAAGCATAGACCAAAGTTTACTAATATACTCATAAAGGTCGTCCTCGGTCATATTGAGGATTCTTTCTTTTGTGTAGGACTGATAAAATTCTCTGCGTTCTTTTCTTTCGGCCCAATTATCAGAATAATATGCAGGGTTTGTTTTTTTCTTCTTTATAAAGCTTTGTATGGCCGTTTGTAGCTTTGTTTTATCCATCTTTTTACCCCCATTTGCAACTGCTTACTCCTATTAAATTACACCTTTTTACAATTTTGAAAAAACAATTCATTATTATACTATCACCAGAAAATGATATAGTAAATGTACGCTTGAACAAAAATCAACCCTGAAATCCTTGTTTTATCAAGGTTTTCAGGGTTATTATCAACTATTCCCATTCAATTGTAGCAGGAGGCTTGGATGTTATATCGTACACTACGCGGTTAACGTGGGGTACCTCATTAACAATCCTGCTGGAGATTTTCTCTAATATTTCGTACGGCAGACGGGCCCAATCTGCTGTCATGGCATCATCACTTGTTACAGCCCTTAAAACGATGGGATAAGCATATGTTCTCTCATCCCCCATGACACCTACACTTTTAACTGTAGGAAGAACAGCAAAAGTCTGCCACAAGCTATTATACAAATTAGCTTTCTTAATTTCTTCTTGAATAATAGCATCGGCTTCCCGCAGAATATCTAATTTTTCCACTGTAATATCACCGATAATCCGAATAGCTAAGCCTGGTCCGGGGAAAGGCTGACGATTTACTATTTCATCGGGAACACCTAATTCACGTCCCACTTGACGAACTTCGTCTTTGAAAAGGAGGCGTAAGGGTTCGATCAGCTCAAACTTCATGTCTTCCGGTAAACCACCTACGTTGTGATGGGACTTGATAGTAGCAGCAGTAGTTGTACCACTTTCAATCACATCGGCATATAGAGTTCCCTGAACTAAAAAGTCCATTTCGCCATATTCTTTAGCCCGTACTAATGCTTCATCTTCAAAAACACGGATAAATTCATTACCGATAATCTTACGCTTTTCCTCGGGATCACTAACACCCTCTATTTTATCCATAAAACGTTGACGTGCATCAACAAACACCAGATTCATCTGAAACTTTTCTCGGAAAGTTTCTTGAACTTTTTCCGACTCACCTTTACGCATAAAACCGTGGTCCACATACACACAAGTAAGCTGATCCCCAATAGCACGATGAACCAGAACTGCAGCTACAGATGAATCCACGCCGCCACTTAATGCACAAAGTACTCTTTTATCACCGACTCTTTGCTTAATGCTCTCTACTTGTTCGTCTATGAAAGAACCCATAGACCACTCACCACGGCAGCCGCAAATCTTATAAACAAAATTCTTCAAGATATCCATCCCGTAAGTTGTGTGTTTAACTTCAGGGTGAAATTGAACACCATAAAGCTTTCTCTCCTCGTTATAAAAGGACGCATAAGGAGTATCACTTGTGGTTCCACAAGTCTCAAACCCTTGAGGAGCACCGGCTACTAAATCTCCATGGCTCATCCAGCACTGCTGCTTGTTTTCTAAACCGGAAAACAAAGGACTCTCTGGCTGCACATCGATGATGGCTTTACCATATTCCCTTTTACCGGCTCTTTTCACATCTCCTCCTAAAACATGGGCCATTAACTGCATCCCATAACAAATCCCTAAAATAGGAATTCCCAGCTCAAAAATGCCGGGGTCAACCTGGGGAGCATTCTCGGCATAAACACTGGCAGGGCCACCGGAAAAAATAATGCCCTTAGGGTTCTTAGCTTTTATTTCATCTAATGTTGCAAAATACGGAAGCATCTCTGAATATACATTGAGCTCTCTTACTCTACGGGCTATCAATTGGTTATACTGGCCACCAAAATCAAGAACTATAACTACTTCATGTTCCTTCGTCAAGCAAATCCTTCCTCCTTTGTCTTTCCCGGTACAAGGGTCCGTAGCTTTGCACCGTTCAACTAATTCAATGAATTGATAAATCCACTCCCTAGCTCTCTCTTCAACTACATTTCACTTTATCTTTAGCTGAAGATTTAACTATACATTTCCTCTTTCAATACAGCTATATAAGGTAAATTCCTGTATTTTTCTGCAAAATCCAGGCCATAGCCTACAACAAATTCATCAGGTATTTCAAAGCCACAATAATCAGGCATGATATCAGCTTTTCTACGTTCCGGTTTATCGAGGAAAGAACAGATCTTTAAACTAGCCGGATTACGGGAAAGTAAATTTTCCTTCAAATAACTAAGAGTCAAACCGGTGTCTACTATATCTTCTACTATCAGTACATCTTTACCTACCAAATCTGTTTCCAGATCCTTTAAAATTCGCACAACTCCTGAAGTATGGGTGGAAGCCCCATAGCTGGATACATCCATAAAATCAATAAGAAGGGGTTGGGAAATATTTCTCACTAAATCAGATAAGAAAACTACTGAACCTTTCAAAATACCAACAACTAATAAATCCTTGTTTTGGTAATCCTTAGATATTTGTTCACCTAGTTCTTTAACTTTATTATTAATCTCATCAACAGTTATTAGTACTTTCTTTATTCCCTTTTCCATTGTTTTCCTCCATTCCTATAACAAAAAAAGAAAGCCATTTCTAGGCTTTATCTTTTCTTAAATCCGTTTTGATTATATCAACGAGGCCTTATGGTGTCAATAATACAGCCTTTTATCATTTCTTACTTTTTCTGCTTTTCTTTAATTTATAGGCTACTTGATAGTACTCTATAGATAGCCCTCTCTTTTTTAACTCATTAGCGATTTTTCTTGGTCCTAAACCTTGTTTAGATAACATATTTATTAGCTCATCAACATTATCTTCTTCAATATTATCTGTAACATCCAGGTCATCAAGACTCTTTTCTTGTTCCAACATATTGAAAGGAATATTTTTGATATCTACCAGCACATCAATTTCATGGCTATCTTTAGTTACATTATTTATCAAAGGAGCAGCAGAATCTACAGCAGCATTGATAACATCACGAAATTGCCTGATATTCCTTTCATAATTAGCATTTAATAGTATTCCCTTAGCTTCATCAGAAAATTTAACATTTAAATCAATACTATAGCGAGATTGAGATTTAATCTTATATAAGTCCACAAAATATTCTAGCATCTGCTCTTTTTCCGTAAAACTTCTTTTTCTAAGGGGCGGAAGCTCTATTTGGTATTGAGCCAAGCGTTGATAAAGTTCGGGGATAAATTCTTTCTTTAAATCTTTGCTGGAAGCAGTAATAATGATAACGTTTACCTCTCGCTCATTCCT
>JAHDSB010000138.1 GCA_018433015.1 Clostridia bacterium
AACAGATCCGGATAAGATCATTAAGGACGCTGATAATGGTTTACTAGTTACCGCCATGGGAGGCGGTCAGGTTAATACTACCACAGGAGATTATGTTTTTGACGTAGCGGAGGGATACCTGATTGAGGAGGGGGAAGTTACCTGTCCCGTAAGGGGAGCTACCCTGACGGGAAATGGTCCGGAAACCCTGCAGCTAGTACAAGATGTGGGCAGTGATTTAGGGTTTACCATCGGTATTTGTGGAAAAAATGGGCAGGGAGTTCCCGTTTCTGATGCCCAGCCTACCATGTCTATAAAAGAGCTGATAGTGGGCGGTACGGCCGAGGGAGGCAAAAACACGAAGATCAGAAGATTATAAGGGGAGCCCGGCTCTCCTCTTTATTTCTATAATTAATTTGTTGTTTTGAAGAAGGGTAATTTTGAGTTTAGGAGGAATGGTTAATGGTCTTTCAGCCAGAAGTGGTTGCAGATAATATCTTGAATATGGTAGAGAAAAAGGGGAAGGCCCAAGGGGAAGTTTTTCTGCTTAATTCTCGTGACACAACAGTAGAAGTAGCCGATGAAAAGGTAGAAAACTTAAAAATTGCTGAAGAGCAAGGCTTGGGTTTGCGGGTCATTGTTAATCAGCGCTTGGGTTATGCTTATACATCGGATTTTTCTCACACTGCTTTACAGCGTTTAGTGGAAGCAGCCTTCAGCAATGCTCAGCAGACTCAAGCTGATGAAGGGTGGCATTTAACAAAACCTCAAGCTAAGTATCCCCAGCTGGAATTAATAGATGAAAAAATTTCAGAAATAACTCTAGAGGAAAAGATTAATAACGCTTTAATCATGGAACAAGCTGCACGGGAGTATGATAGCAGAGTAAAAATCACGGAAAAGACAGTATTTAACGATGCTAATTATGAAATAGCTATCTATAACAATTTAGGCCTGGCTTTAAAATATGCCGGGAACTATTGTGGTGGTTATGCTCTTGTTGTAGGTCAGGAAAAGGAAGATAGTCAGACAGGCTTTGGCATGCAATATAAAATGAAATATGGAGATTTTGATCCCCGCAAGATAGGGCGAGAAGCAGGGGAAAAAGCCGTCAGGATGCTAGGAGCTAAAACTATTAATTCTGCTACCATGCCTGTAGTATTAGATCCCCATACGGCAACAAGTTTTCTCGGAGTTTTGCAGAGTATTTTTTCCGGAGATGCCGTGCTTAAAGGCAAATCTTTTCTGCAAGGAAAAGAGGGAAAACAGGTATCCAGTCCCTTAGTAACAATAGTTGATGATGGTGTAATGCCGGGAGAACTGGGTTCCTCCCCCTTTGATGGAGAAGGTATTCCCACTTCACGTACTGCCCTGATTAAAGACGGGATGTTGCAG
>JAHDSB010000038.1 GCA_018433015.1 Clostridia bacterium
GCCTTTGTTATCCATTATTATTAATAAAACTGATAATATCTTTTAAATAATCCTTTGTATCTCCGTAGTCCCTAGCTCTGAGATTATATTCCCTTAAATTAATGCTCCCCTTGCCTGTATTTAAAAGCTCTGTACCCGCTGCTGTTATCTCTCCGATTCTATAGAAGTTAAATTCTCGTTCCCGGGCTTTTGTTATGAATTCCTCACATAAATCTCGGTTTACAGTAAAAAGCAACTCATATTCTCCACATTCCCCGAAAAATAATAATTCCCGTGGCACTTGTAACATTTGAGCCAACAGTATGCCCCTTTTTTCATATGGTAAATTCTCTACTATAAAACCTGTCTTGCTCTGCTCCGCTATGGTACGGAGAGCATTAAATACTCCATCGCTGGTATCAATGGCGCATCTGCTGTACTCCCTAATAAGAAGGGCTTCTTTTTTTCGCAGGGAAAAATAGTTTTTGACTCTTTTTGTGAAGCTTTTAATCAACTCTTTCTGTGAATACAACTTAAGTGCCGCTTCAATATTACCCTTACCTATTTTTCCTGTAATAAAGATGCTATCTCCCCTTTTGGCTCCGCTTCTCAAGAGGGGTTGACCCTCCAAACCTCCTATCACTGAACCGGTATATCTCCATGTTTCCGAGATGCCAAAATCCCCACCGATAAAAGCTGTATTTGTTTCCCGCAAAACAGCAGCAATTCCCCGGGCTAATTCTGCTACATATTCTTCCGTCCAAGAATCTTTTATTACCAGGCTGTGAGCATAATAGTGAGGTTTCCCTCCGGAAGCCAGGATATCACTGATGCTCCCTACGGCCATATTCCACCCCAGTACATAAGGGTTCTCATCCCTCAGCATATCTTCCTGGGAAAACTCATCTATATTATAAACAAGCTTACTCCCCTTAAATCCAATGATTTCCCCATCTGACTCAAAGGGTTTATTAACCTGCCTGGTACTCCGGGGCATATACTTGTTAATTACTTCAATCATTGTCCGCTCTTTACTCATCTTGCACCCCACATATCACATCCAGAGGATCCTGGACAGTTTCCAGCAAACAGGGCAAAAACCCTCTCGGATCCCCATCAAACTCCAATTCAGGATTATTGCTATTACCGTAGATCTCCAGGCTACCCACATATTCTAAGGAGATTATCTCACTATTGGTAAACCCTTTTCCCCCATATATTTTCTTAAATACGCCCGGTATATCAAGCAGGCTCATACTCTTTACTATTAGAGTATAGAACTTTTCATCTTTTGGTGTTAAATCATTTTTTACCTTTATCCCTGAAGCAATATACGGTGTCTTGCCTACAGATAGATTAAAAACTTTCCTTAATTCTTTCCGTCTGCCGTCCCACTCCATCACAAAATCACTAGGTTTATATTGGGTAAGGGTTTGCAAAAGAGAAATGAAAGTACCCAAAAAATCACCCAAATATTTTCTTATCCCGCTATTAGCTTTTCGGGCCAATGTTGCCCCTAGCCCAATATTGGCACAGCAGGCAAAATAACTAGTCTTAGTATTATCGGCAGCACTCACTGGCTGACCAGCTAATTTCTCTACAAAATTGCCGGCATAAGTGACCTTACCAATACGAATCTTCTTGCTCTTTCCCGTCAAGAGTACTTCCAAGGCTTGGTCTATTTTAATAGGAATGTGGTAGCTCTTACAAAAATCAGGGCTAGTACCTGTATAAATCACTGCCAGCTTGGCAGAAGATCTTCTTGTCCCGGAAGAATCATAAAAACCATTAATCACTCTGTTAATGGTGCCGTCCCCTCCCACGGCCACAATCACATCATATCCTTGGGTATTAGCTTCTACAGAGAAGGTATAAGCATCTGCCAGGAACTTGGTAGTTCTGCACTGATATTCCTTGTTGTGCTTAGCTAGGAAAGCCCGTATCTTAGCAAAGTTTCTTCTACTCTTTCCTCCCCGGGAACCGGGATTCATGATTAGAAAATATTTCATTGCTGACCCAACCCTTCGATAATTGCAATGGCTTCCTCTATAGTTCCCTGACTCAGATTTGCTCCGGCGATCAGCCTTACTCGTCCCTGTTTGATAGGGACAGCCGGTTCAATGAAAGGTGTAGCAAGGATTCCCTCCTCATAAAGCCTTTTAGCCACTAAAAAAGTATTTTCCTTGCTTCCCGTGTTCAAGGAATTAATCGGTGCTTTACTTGGTATCACAGAAAAATCCGCCTCAATAAGCGCCTCGTTAATTAATTGTTTATATAAATATAACCTTTTTTTTATTAGAGGAAATTCAGTTTTTATAATATCCAAAACAGCCTCCAACCCTCCTAATACTGCCGGAGGAAGGGCCGTAGAATAAACCAGATGGGGGCAGTAATACTTCAGATATTTTATCAGCTCTTTTCTGCCGCCAACTACTCCCCCCGCATTAGCTAAAGCTTTCCCCAAAGAGGCTGTATAAATCCCGGGGAAGTCTGGGATTTGCTGTTCTTCCAAAATACCTCGTCCCCCAGAACCCAATACCCCTAGGCCATGGGAATCGTCCACGATAGGGAGGGCCTGATATTCTTCACATAGATCGATGATTGCTTTTAAAGGGGCTATAGTACCGTCTGTGGAAAATACAGATTCTGTCACTACAAAGACTTGTCTGTACTTGTGGGAACGCTGTAATATCCCTGCTAAGTGTTCCAGGTTATTGTGCAGAAAGGGTCTGATCTTGCAACCCACAGCTTTAATACCTTGAATCAGAGAAGAATGAGCATTACGATCCACAATAATTAAATCCTCTTTTCTTGCTAAAGCCAGAAACAGGCCATTGTTGGCCTGATAGCACGAGGGCAGAATAATAGCATCCTCCAAACCGATAAAGCTGGACAATTCCTGTTCTAATTTTTTATACAAGTCAATATATCCTGTGGCAATAGGAGTACCACACAGAGAAACCCCATATTTTTCTACTGCCCTAATAGCCGCCTCTTTTACTCGCTCATCTGCTGCCAATCCTAGATAATTATTGGAGGCTAGATTAATAAAACTTTGGCCCTTAGCTAACAGCCTATTCTCCAAGCCGGAATTTATTTCAATATAATAAGGATTAAAACCCGTCTGTTCTACCAAGCTCTCCTCTACTCTTAATCTTTCCATAATATTCTCTCTAACCATATTCCTTCTCCTCTATAGTGAAACTTCTATCAGTGGTTTTCTGATAGTTAGTTGAACTTACCAGGGTGTTACTGTCCGTCTTCTGAACTATATATCTATAAAAATTACGGACAGTTATTGCGTGGTATAGTGAAACTTCTATCAGTGGTTTTCTGATAGTTAGTTGAACTTATCAGGGTATTACTGTCCGTCTTCTAACTATATATCTATAAAAATTACGGACAGTTATTGCGTGGTATAGTGAAACTTCTATCAGTGGTTTTCTGATAGTTAGTTGAACTTATCAGGGTATTACTGTCCGTTACTATTCTTTTCTGCAAAAGTGCTCTTACGGAAGCTTACAACGTGATACAGTGAAACTTCTTTTATAGGATGTTTTCCAATTTCCCCACTATATCCTTTACGGTAGCAATATCTTGAAAATCTTCTTCATCGATTGTAATCTCAAATTCATCCTCCAAAGCAGTAATAATCATCAGCTTATCGAAGGAATCTATCATTAAATCATCCACTAAATGGCTTTCTAATTCTATTTCCCCTCTATCATCCAAGTTATCCTGTATTGTCGTTATAACTCGTTCTTGTAAATTCACTTTATACCCCTCCTGTAACATTTAGTCTGCTGTATGCTATCGCACATAATGGCACAAACGTTGCAACTAGTACATTGTGAAATATAATTCTCATCCTGTGCTAATTTCTTTATAAAATCAGGCTCACAAAGAAAAGGCCGACACATGCTTGCAAAGTCAGTTACTCCCTCCCGGAGACATTTCTTAATATCTCTTCCTGATCTAAAACCTCCTACGCAGATGATTGGTATGTCTGTCAACTTTTTCGCCAGCTTAGCATAATCCAAGTTGTAGAGGGGCGTAAAAGGTTTTAATTTTCGTTTCATTATTGGATAAACCAAGGTCTTAAAAAGTAGCCTCCCCAAACTTGCATCTGTTTTATAGATAGGATTGTGCTTAAGAATTACTTCCAGTGGTATTCCTCCTCGGAAAATATTCAAGGCATAATCCATCGTTCCATAACTAATTTCAATAGCGTCCACTTTTTTATAATCAAGAAACTTGATAAGGCTTGCAAATTGCTGATCCGTAAAATTATCTCTGTAATCATCATTACCGCTTACTTTAACTAACACGGGAAAGTCTTTTCCACATTTAGCCCTAATCTCGTCAATCACTGAAGCTAGGAAGTGGGTCCCGATTCCTGTCTTTTCCTCTATTTTAAACTCATCTTTTCTGTTATTAATTGAAGGTAAGATGAATTGATGTATCAAATAACCATGGGCAGCATGTAATTGTACTCCATCAAAACCTGCCTTTTGGGCAAAAAAAGCAGCTTCAGCGAACTTTTGTACCAACTCGTAATTTTGCTGAGTAGACAAGACCTGGGGAGAACCCCTAAAATAGAAAGATTTCTTTTTCGAGACACCCCAAATCTCCTGTCCCGTATCCTGCTTTCTCGTCTGTCTCCCCGTATGGGCCAATTGCATAAAAATCTTGCTGCCGTATTTATGGACTTCTTCCGTAACAGGCAAATAATATTTAATTTTCTCTGGGCTATCCAAACCTGCCTGACCGGGATGCATGGCTCTGCCTTCCGGGGAAATATAGGCAAAACCTGTAATAATTCCTCCCACCCCATGTAAGGCCAGATTTCTATACATCTCTTTATATTCTGGCAGAGGAAAGCCTTGAGAATTACACATACCTTCCATAGTCCCAGAACGAATTATCCTATTTTGAAGTATACACGAACCTATCTTAGCAGGTTGAAAAGGTTGCACTATAATACCTCCTATCTTTAAGCTTGGGGATTGCTGTGCAAATCAAAGAGAAACCCTACAAAGATATAAGAGAATAAGTAGAGCAGCAGAGCCAGCTCCTTATTAAACAAAGCAATCAAAGCGGCCTGACCGCAAGCGCAAGCTCGAAAATTAATAGCCAAAGAATAATAAGTACTCTTACCTTGAGGATTTTTATAGTAAAGATACCCTGTCCAGACATTTAAGAAACAAGTTAGACCTACTAAAATTAAAAATATATTATTGAAACTAGCTTGCAGATAGTGAGTATACTTTAGAATTGCTAAAGTCAGGACAGGAAGTAGCGACAGAAGCAAAGCCAGTTTCCGTGATCTTTCCAGTCCCAACTGCACAACTATCGTTTTCTTGTCAGCTACTTGATCACCACGATAGTCTTTAAAATATGTGTAGAATGTCATGAGACCATTCATTACTACTACTAATATAAAAACTGAGATGCGATTAGGTGTAAAATAAGGTGCTTGTGTGGGTCCTGCAGCCAGAAAGCCAAAAACGGTCCCCATGGCAATCATTACACCAAAGGCCAAATTGCCAAAAATTCCGTAACCTTTGGCGTATTCATATAGGACATTTAATAATATTCCGAGTATTGCAGGGATTAAAGCAATTGGTTCCAGATAAAAGTATGTTATTAAAAAAGTGAATCCTAATAATATCCCCGAAAGGAACAGAGCTTTGGCAGGATCTAATTCCCCTGTTACCATGGGACGGTGGGGCGCATTAATTCTATCCTCTTTAAGTCCTAGATAATCATTAATAATCTGGTTAATACCCCAACTCATAAAAAGTAATACTAACATTAATATTTTCTTTTCCAGCGATGGTACAACTTCCACAGTTCGATAGGTTGATTGTGCTAAATATTCATAAAAAGCTACTCCCAACCATCCGGCGATTCCTGTGATAAAGGCATAATATAAGCGCATAGATTTAATATAAGCTTTAAGGAAATTCATTCTTTACCTCCACTATTTTTTACAATTCCTGAAGTCTTTTTTTTATATATTCATAATCAAAGGATGAGGATATCCTTCTATCTTCACCATCTAAAATTCTATAGTGCTGGGAGATAATATTCTGCTGGATCTTGTACTCACCTTTGCTTTCTAAATCCTTCCACCATACTTTTCCTCCCATAGTTCTTTCATAACTTCTTTCATAGCCATCAAAAGCTAAAGTAAGAATAATATCCTGGGGTTGCCCCCCAAAGGTCATTTCCAGGACTTCACTATCCTTGAAAATAGTGCACAAAGTAACGGCACCCGGCCACCCCAAAGAAGAGCGACCCTTTTCTATCTGCACTAAAGTTTTTTTAGAAATGCCCAAGATTGCCGCCATTTTATCCTGAGTATAATCATGCTCAATGCGTATCATTTTCAATTTTTCATCCGCTTTTTGGATAAATTCTTCTCTCCTCATGGTATAACAACTCCTTTAGTGTAAATTTACACTATTTATGATGATTTGTAAATACAAATTACGGGAGCTTCATATCAAAATAGCTTATTAAGCTTTTGTATGATATAATTCTCGGGAGTTTATTGTTTTAAGAATATTATAAATGAAGGATGGTATCAGATTTGATTAGCACAAGTAATGTAAGTTTAAGTTATAGTGGGAGAAAATTATTCGATGATGTTAATATAAAATTCACTCCCGGAAACTGTTATGGATTAATAGGCGCTAATGGCGCAGGTAAATCCACCTTCCTCAAGATACTCTCCGGAGAGATAGAACCTAGTACAGGTACAGTTAATATTACACCCGGTGAGAGACTTACAGTTTTAAAACAGAACCACTTTGAATTTGATGAATATGAAGTATTAAAAACCGTCATTATGGGACACACCCGTCTTTATGAAATTATGGAAGAAAAAGAAGCACTGTACGCTAAAGAAGATTTTTCCGACGCCGATGGCATTAAAGCCTCAGAACTTGAAGGGGAGTTTGCTGAACTTAACGGCTGGCAAGCGGAATCGGAAGCAGCCACTCTGCTGATGGGTTTAGGTATTCAAGAAGAACTTCATAATAAAAAAATGAAAGAACTAACCGGTGCAGAAAAGGTAAAAGTACTATTAGCTCAGGCTTTATTTGGAGATCCTCACATCCTACTCTTAGACGAGCCTACCAACCATCTGGATATAAATGCTATTAAATGGTTAGAAAATTTTCTCTTAGATTTTCAAAATACCGTAATTGTGGTCTCCCATGACAGGCACTTTTTAAACAAGGTCTGTACCCATATTGCAGATATTGACTTTGGCAAAATAAAAATATATTTAGGGAACTACGACTTCTGGTATCAATCCAGCCAGCTAGCCCTACAAATGGCTAAAGATAAAAATAAAAAGCTAGAAGAAAAAGCTAAAGATTTGCAAGAATTTATTGCCAGATTTAGTGCCAACGCCTCCAAATCAAAGCAAGCCACTTCCCGCAAGAAGCAATTAGAAAAGCTTACTTTGGAAGATATCCAACCTTCCTCCAGAAAATATCCTTATGTAGGATTCACCCCAGAAAGAGAAGCAGGAAATGACCTGTTAACAGTAGAAAACTTAAGTAAATCCATTGATGGTACACAGGTTATAAATGATGTTAGCTTCAGAGTAAATAAAGGCGATAAAATTGCTTTTGTAGGCCCTGACGAAATCGCCAAAACTACACTTTTTAAAATTCTTATGGGTGAACTAGAAGCTGACCAAGGAACTTATAAATGGGGAGTAACCACCTCCCAAGCTTATTTCCCTAAGGATAATTCCTCTTATTTCGACGATGTTAAATTAAATCTAGTTGATTGGTTGCGACAGTTCTCTGAGGAAAAATCCGAAACCTTCATCAGAGGTTTCCTGGGAAGAATGCTTTTTTCCGGAGAAGAGGCTCTCAAAGAAGCCCATGTACTCTCGGGAGGAGAAAAAGTTCGTTGCATGCTGGCTAAGATGATGCTAAGTACCGCCAATGTTCTACTCTTTGATGAACCCACAAATCACCTGGATTTAGAATCCATTACAGCCGTTAACAATGGACTGATCAATTTTAGCGGCACTATCCTTTTTGTATCCCATGACCATGAGTTCGTTCAGACTATTGCTAATAGAATTATCGAAATTACACCTAATGGTCTGATGGATAGACAAATGACTTATGATGAATATTTGGAGAATGAAGATATTCAAAATAAACTGGCAAAAATGTACTAATCTTAAATTTAATACATTGAATAAAATTTGACCTAATTTAAAAGACCTGCCCAACTAAAATATCCTAAATAAGGATACATTTTAATTGCCGCAGGTCTTTTTACTCTTCGATGCCTTTCAATATTTACTCAACTTTTTTCTGTTTCCCAACTCACTATATACTCCATCTGCTCATCTGGCATCTTTATACTAGGGTTTTTAACTGCCCACCGACCTTTATAGTTTAATTCTTTACTGGCCAGTTCAAAATGACACATGGCTATACCCATATCCAGCCGCTGTATTTCATAGCCCAGTTTATTACCAATATACTTGGGAGTGTGGGCCAGGTAAAAGTGGCAGGTCCCTTTGTCTTCAGATAAAACCAGGCGCCAAGGCTGCTTGTTAGATGCAGAAGGTCCTAATCTTACCATTTCCAGCGGTACAGCAAATTTGCCTGCTTCTTCTTTCCTTAACGGTGTAGCAAAATCTGTATCATAGAAAAGCTGCTCCCACGATTTTTTCTTATCGGCCTTCACAGCAAAGCGCAGAGTAGCTTCAAACATACGACGTTTATCTTCAGCATAACCTATGGGAGTTACGGCAGGTATGAATTCCTTATCATTAAATATAATTTCTTTTTCAAAAGAATCGCGAGTAAAGGTCCCTCCCAACCAACATGTTCCTATGTTTAATTCCGTTAAATAAAGAACCAGCTTCTCAAAAATATAACCAAAATCAAGGAGGGCTATCTTCTCGTTTTCCATAATACCTACTAGATATGCTTGGGGTCCTTTGATAAACCCATAGGTACCAACTTTCATCCCTTTCTTCGTAGCATTATTAGTAAGAGGAACGATTTGTATTCTCGCTAGTTTCCCAAATGGTCCAAGTAAGTTTTTTACATCAGCTAAATAATCATTTATTTTTTTATAAGTTACTTCCTCAATAGGCTTAGAGCTGAAAGTTCTTATCGATTTACGATTTTTAATGATTTCAATAATAGACTTATTAAAGCTCATTATTAACCTCCCCTACATAGCGAAAGTAGAGTTTAACTTTATCATATATTAATTTTTTACGTGCACCCCATATTATACAGTTATTTAGACGCTGAGGTAACTCTGAGAGCAACTTTAGCCCTTATTATACATGTATATAGCCGCTTTTATAGCAAGATAACTTACTTCTTCAGGAAGCGCTTCTTTTATTGGTTTTAGCTTTTCTGCCCCTATCTCTTCTATTGCTGCAAATATATCTTTTTTATGTTCTTGCGGAATAAATTGTTCTATATTAAGATCTAATCCCTCTAAGGCACACTGAAATAGATGATTTTCTACAGTAGTCCTTTTAAGATTTCGCTCTTTAATAATCTCTTCTATGGTCTTGCCATCTTTATACATATTAAAACTAACAATATGACTCTTAATCTTTTCTTCCTTTTCCCCTATTTCTTCTTTATGTACTGCTGGTTGTTCATGTTGAAATTCTTCTATTATTATATCTTTTTCCTCGGTATATTTTTGTATTGCATCTAGGAAAAGTTTACCATATTTCCTTAACTTAGATTCTCCTACCCCTTTTATAGCTAAAAGCTGTTCTTCGTTCTGAGGCAAATACTCGCTCATTTCCCTCAAAGTGGTATCAGGAAAAATAATATAGGGAGGAATATTCTCTCTTTGACTTATTTCCTTTCTTATTTTCTTTAAAGCAGGTAATAAGTCATTGGCAGTTTGCGCTTTTTCTTTTTTATTTACCCTGATCTTCATCCACACTTGTTCTTGCCCTTTTAACACAGCTAAAGATTTTTCCCGGAGTTTTACGACAGGGAATCTGCCCTCTGTTAATTTTAAATAACCGTCCGCTACCAGCCTGTTGATTATATTTTGAATTTCTTTAATAGTATATTCCTTTACTATCCCATAAGTAGAAAGCTTATCTAATTGGAAATCTAAGACCTTTCTATTTTTTGATCCTCGTAAAACCTCTGCCACCATCAAGGTTCCAAATCTTTCTCTCATTCTGTAAATACAGGAAAATATCTTTTGTGCTAACTCGGTTATCTCTTTAAGCTCTGTATCATCTATACAATTGCTACAATTTCCACAAAAGTCACTAACATTTTGTTCTCCAAAATACTCTAAGATATATTTTCTTAGACACTGGGAGGAATGGCAGTAGTCTATCATCTCTTGCAACTTTTTATACTCATTACTTTTTCTCTCTGGGGAACTTATCGTCTCATCAATTAAGTATTTTTGGGTCTGAATATCTTGAGGATTAAAAAGCAAAATACATTCACTAGGCTCTCCATCCCTACCTGCACGTCCGGCCTCTTGATAATAGCTTTCTAAGTTTTTCGGCATATTATGATGGATTACATATCTGACATTAGATTTATCTATCCCCATGCCAAAAGCATTAGTGGCCACAATCACATCAGTATAATCGTAAGAGAAATCTTCTTGGGCCTGTGTTCTTTCTTGCTCATTCAATCCTCCGTGGTAAAGAGAAGCTTTATATCCTTTTTCCCTTAATTTATTATAAAGAGACTCCGCTTCTCTTCTGGTAGCAGTATAGATTATTCCAGTCTCTCCTCTTTTATCTTCCAGATAAGAAAAGATAAAATCTCTTTTGTTCTCTCCATGTATTACATAAAAGCTCAAATTTTTTCTATCAAATCCCGTAACATATACATTAGGTCTATTAAACCCTAGCAAATTTTGAATATCACTTCTAACTTCCTTGGTAGCAGTTGCTGTAAAAGCTGCTATAATAGGTCTTTTGCCTAATTTGGGGATAACACGATTTATTCTTTTATAACTGGGCCTAAAATCGTGCCCCCATTGGGATACACAATGGGCTTCATCAATAGCTAATAAGGAAATATTGGTTTTTCTTAAAAACTCCACAAATTCTGAAGAATCCAGCCTTTCCGGTGCAACATATATTAGTTTATATTCTTGGTTTTTGGCATTACATATTATCTCCTGTATTTCTGAATTAGATAAAGTACTATTAATATATGTAGCCTTTATTTCCATATTATTTAAAGCATCCACTTGATCTTTCATTAACGATATCAAAGGAGAAATAACGATGGTGACGCCCTCCAGAGCTAAGGCCGGTACTTGATAACACAAAGATTTTCCTGCACCGGTAGGCATTATAGCTAAGGTATCCTGCCCTTTTACAATACTTTCTATGACCTCTTTTTGACCTTCCCTAAACTCTTCATAACCAAAATATTTTTTTAAAATACTCTTTATCTGGCTCTGCATTAAACTTACCCCTTTATTGACTATAGTTCTAGATCATTTAAGATATCTCTAAGACTCTTCAACTCTTCCCTTGTTAAGGTAATACCTTTCCCCATTTTCTCATGTTCCGGAGCCCAATCACGCAAATCATATTTGGCCTCTCTATTATTCCAACTGATCAAATTTAATTCTTTTGTCCAACCTTTGGGGGATTCTGATAAAGTACCCACATTCTCTTTTATTTCATATTTTATATCGGCCATTTGACTACCTCCAAATTTAATTTTTTCACTTTTTTATATATCTCCAACCTGCCCTTATAATATCATAGAGTAAAACTTCTATCAGTGTGCTTTTTACTGATAGACTAGTTGAAAAAATAACTATTGATAAAGAAGGTGTATCATGAAAAAAATATCTTACTTATATATTATCATCGCTGCAATTCTCTGGGGCGGTATCGGCATATTTTTCAAATTATTATACGATATTGGTTTTTCTCAGATACAAATTGTTGCTATACGGGTCTTTTCTGCTGCTGCGGTCTTATCCGCATATATCTTTTTTAAAAATAAAAACCTGTTTAAAATCAAGATAAAAGATTGCTGGTGCTTTATTGGAACGGGAATAATCAGCCTAGTATTTTTTAACTGGTGTTATTTTACAGCTATCGACTACACCAGTTTGGCTGTAGCCGCTGTTTTGCTTTATACCTCCCCTATATTTGTAATGCTGCTCTCTGCTCTGCTATTTAAAGAAAAAATCAATCTGCAAAAAATAATTGCACTTATTTTAACTTTTGCAGGTTGTATTTTTGTATCCGGTTTTTTTGAAACAGGAGATACCCATTTCTCTTTAATCGGGTTTTTAATAGGCATCGGTGCAGGAATTGGCTATGCTTTATACAGCATATTCAGCAGATTTGCCTTAGAAAAAGGGTATAACTCTATAACAATTTCTATTTACACTTTTCTTTTCGCCTCTTTAGGTTCCCTACCAATTTCCCGCTTTGATCAGGCTGCCAGCCTGATATTAAAACCGGAAACCTTAGTGGGTGCTTTTGGTATCGGCGTGGTCTGCTGCATCTTTCCCTTCATTCTGTATACTAAAGGATTATCCGGGGTAGAAACCGGTAAGGCAGCCATTATGGCAACCATTGAGCCCGTTGTCGCCACACTGTTTAGTATTTTTCTTTTTAATGAAAAAATCACCCAGGGGAAACTCATTGGTATACTTTTGATCTTTAGCTCTGTTATTATTTTAAATTTACAATTTCAAAAAAAGAAGCAAGAACAAGGAATAGTAACAAAATAGGCCAGCCAATTTTATAAATTTGGTTGGCTTTTCTTAATTAATTTTAATTTTGCTTTCCTCGATAACTGCTTAATACTATATTCTCTTCTCATCGCTTCTTCTTTCGTAGCAAACTCTTCAAAATATTTCAGTACGACAGGATATCTGGTCCTGGTATATTTTGCACCTTGGCCTTTATTGTGTTTTTCTATCCGCTTTTCAATATTTGTAGTCCATCCTGTATACAGGGTTCCGTCTTTACATTTTACGATATATACATAATTCATGGAGCAAAACCTCTTTATTTTATATGTAAAAGTGAAATTCAAATATATTAAATATATGAAGCAAAATCCATTATAACTATTATTTTCTCATACTCAGAACAAAAATGACAGATTAATCATTTTATAGTAGGAAGCGTTGATCCTCCATAGGGCATAATGATTATTTTGGCCTCGTGTCCCTGTTGAGAAAGAGCTTCCTGCAATGCTTCTTCCACATCATAAAAAGACTCTAAAAATATATTTTTAACGAATGTCTCTTCCAATTCTGAGACAAGAAATACTTGAGCTTTCTGTAATACCATGGCTATAGCTGCCGCCTTATGACCTCCTAATTGGAAATTCTTTTGAATATTGCTGATCATCTCTTCCGGTGATGAGGATGTCACCATCCACCGCTCGAAAGTTTTATTCCCTAATCCTTCTTTACATGAAGCAACAAGGATAATTATCCCATCTTTTTTCACAGCATGTTGGGCATTATCTAAGGCTTTTTGAGCCTGATATAAGTTGATATCTTTAGGATAGCCACCGGGTGATACCACTACAATATCTGCGGGTTCAGGGATTTCCACCTTATATAGCTTATCTAAAAATCTACATCCTGCTCGATGAGCAGTAAGATAGTGACCAGCTACAGCTTTAATGATATTCTTGCCCTCATCTAAGACGACATTCACGATAAAGTCAAGAGATATTAGCTGCGCCACTTCTTCAATATCTTCTCTAACCGGGTTATGCTCCAAGGCTCCTGCTTTAGCCTCCTCCTGGACCATCATTCTGTGATTAACTTGTATTGCTTCATTATTAGAGACACCAGGCATAATAGCCTTTGCTCCTCCACTGTATCCGGCAAAATAATGATACTCAATGTTACCTAAACATATTCTCTTATCTGCTTCTACAACTGGTCTGAATATATTTACAGGAGTTCCTGCGGAAGTTGTGCCTATCTTTACACAATCATTACTATCTATATCTAGGCATTCTATCCTCGTATATATTTCTTCACCCACAAGGTATTTTTTTTCTTCCTCAGTATGTTTTCTATGACTTCCTAAAGCAAACACTATCTTGATATCCTCATCCCTTACTTGGGCCAAATAAAGCTCTTGTAACACATAAGGTAAAACGATTTTACTGGGCATAGGTCTGGTAATATCGCTAGTAATAAGTACTATTTTTTCTCCTTCTTTTACAAGATCTTTGAGCCTTGGAGAAGCGATAGGTTCTAAAAGTGCCCTTTTCACCTCTTCTTCTCCCGTCATGGAAACCGTTACTTTATTTGGTTTTAAGACATTTATGCTTTTAGCATCACTTAAATCTACCTTTACCTGGCGTTTTCCAAACCCTAAAGAGTATTCCATAACCAGACCCCTCCTTGAAAAAAAGTAATACTTTATAGATAACATTATAGACCAAATTCACATTTTTCCAAAATTTGCGTTAATACTCTTTTTATTCGCCTTAATCTCCACTGACACAGCAAAAAAGCGCAGAAATCATTTCTGCGCTTCAGTTTGAAAAGTTTTATTTTTGTCTCAATGGCTTTTTATTTAAAAAATTTTCCATTGACTCTAATTGTTTTTGAGTAAAGGATGGAAACCCTTTTAAAAATACTTGCATTTATAACGCCTCCTTACAAATAAAACTAGACAAATCATATGGAAGAAGGAGTTAATTATTAAATTGTTTTACTTCTTTCTTCTAATGATTACTACTTTGAACAAGATCGAATTATATAATATTTTTTCAAGTATGTCAAGGAAAATTTTATTTTTTATGTGTTCATTCTGTGATAATGTCACCCTAAAATAATTCTGAGAAAATGTCACCTTGGTTAAAATGAAAGGGATGATATTATCAATGACGCAGAAAGAACGAAATAAATTGTATATTGCCCGTTGCTTGATCGACGGGAAAA